>JBEKYH010000048.1:0-16567 GCA_049511115.1 Tepidisphaeraceae bacterium
GTTGAAAATGGCTTAACACGACCTTAATAAGTGCTCGCCGGCGATGCCCCAATGCCCTCATCCCATCATCATCCCCGGCGGCAATCGCCCCAAAACGGCGACGGCGAGGATGATGGCGGTGGCGAGTATCAATTCCACCAGGCAATTCCGTCGCAATTGCCGGGCGGATTTTTCCTGCGTTGCCGGTAACGCAATGCCCGGCTTGAGGACCAGCAGATTGACCGCCCCAAAGACGATCATCGCGCAGAACAGCCCAACCTTCAGGCAAAGAACGCGGCCATACGCCGTCATATAGATGTCGCACGCCTGTCGAAAAATGAAAAATCCGTTCGCCAAACCGGTAATGGCCAGAAGGATGACGCTGGTCAGGCTGATCGCCGAGAATCGTCGCGTCATCGCCGCCATGATTGTCCATGCCGCGGGCGAAGGATCGCGCCGGAGGCGAAACATCATCAGCAAAAACGGCAGCAGCCCCGTCGGCCAGAAACTGACGACGGCCAGATGCGCGCAATCGTCTGCCAAATGGAGGCCGGGCCAGGACCCGATTTGCCCATGCCCGGCCCACGCCAGACTCATCGAGAACGGCGCGGCGAAAACCAGCGTCAGCCATACCAACAGCGGGAAGATGCGCCGCCGCGCCTGGCGCGAGAATAGCAGCAGCACGCCGCATATCCCTGCGCCCAGAAACAACAAACCGCGTAACTGCCAGAGCGTCCCGAAATGCGTCTGGTTCAAAACGATGGAGATCGTTCCGCCTTGCATGGCCTGTGAATACGACAGCTCGCTCATGTCCATCGTGACGTAGACCAGCCACGCCACTCCGGACACCGCAGCGGCCGGCAGCGCGATGGCCAGCAACACGAGAAATATTTGCCGCCACGCATCGCGCTCGCCCCCCTGCTCGCGCGGCGCGACGAAGCGGTCGAAGAGGCAGATTCCCAGCAGCACCATGCACGCCGCAAAATGCACGGCGCGGGCGATGACAAACCAGACCGGGATGGGGGCGCTGTCATCCATCGGTTTAGTTGGCCGCCTTCACAGTGAATTTGAAATCGCCCTGGGTATGGTGCGTGTCGACGGAGACGACTTTCCATGCGACCTTGTAGGTGCCCGCCGCCAGCGCCGGCACCGAGACGATCAGCAGCGTCTTATCCTTTTCATCCTGGTGGCAATCCTTCTTATCCACTTCCGTGCCGTTTCCATCGAGCACCTGCACGCTGCTGAAAGCCGGCTCAAGCTCCTGCGTGAACCAGATTTTTATCTGCGTGGGCGGTTGAGACAGCACCGCCCCCACCTTCGGATCGGCGTGATCCAAAAACGCATGCGCCAGTGCGCCGTCCTGAATCACCAGCACCGCGATTAAACCGACGATGAACAATAAAAATGTTCTCATTTTGAATCTCCAAAAAAGAGGGGATGTCCAAACAACTGCGGCAGCAAATCGTCGATGAATATTTCGACCTGAAGGACGGCCCCGACATGCAGTCCGCTGCGGCCGTTGACAGGAACAATCGCCTCAAGTCCGAGCTGGTAATACGGCGTATCCCACAGCACGCCGGGATAAATCTCCCCCGTGGTCTGGCCGCGCTGATCGCGGTTCTCGTTGGTGTCCATCGAGAACTCCACCAGCGGAATCATGTCCTTGAACGGATGCGGAAGCCCCGTGTCCTCCACCTCGTCTTCGAGGTATGGCAGGCTGTATTCGACGGCGAATCCCCATTGGAACTGGTTGGGGTCGTCATCCTTGTTTGGAAACGTATTGGCCAACACGCCGGTGATTGCAAAAGGCTTCAGCACGCCCAGCGAATCCGGCAGATCGCCAAATCCCTTGCCGAAGTAAAACGTCGGCGAATAAGTGTTGAAGTTTTCCGAGCCTACATTGGACGTGCCGGTCCCGCCGAAGTCGGTTTCCAGGCCGACGGAGATAATGGCTTCATGCTCATCATTTTGCCAAAGCTGATACTTGGTGATGACGCTGAAATCATCCCAGCCGCCGGCGCCGCTTTGGCTGTCGGGCTTGTTGTAAATGTAATCGTCGGCCAGCCCCACCATGAAGTGGGGCAGGATCTCCTTGTCGAATTCGAAGGACGTGTCGGTCTCCCAAACCGAGGGCGTGCCGGGTTGTTTGAAAATCGAAACGACCGGCCCGGTCAGTTCATCAACGGCAAACGGATCATCCGTGGCAATCGTCGGTGGAAAGAAACGGTCGCCCACAAAGCCGTGTGCTCCGGCAAATCGAGCCGGCAGCACAGCGGCGCAGGCGGCGGCGCACGCCAATAGCGCGCGAGGCAGCGTTTTCATGATAAGTCCCCTGGAAATGTTGCATTGAGATTCGCGTGAATGTTCAGTCGGCGAAAAAGCGCGCAGGCGCAATTCCGCAACAACTCAAACCAGACCAAACATAACAAACAGCGGGAAAATCACGCGACAGCCGGAGGACCGCGGCCGTCGTAGGGAGTGAGAACGATGCGAGCGACACAATCTTTGACCACCGCGTCGCGCACGCGGGCGACGAGGCCCAATGGAGCCAGCGAGAAATCCACCGGCGGCGGCACCGTCAGGTGAGCGGCGAAGTAGCAAATCGCACAGTGGCCGGCGGGATTAGTCGGATTGCCAGGCGCCTGCGAATCTGTCGGCGTCTTCGATGTCGATTGGGCAGCGGGCGATGTCTGGCAGCAGCAGCATTCGCTCGACGTCGGCGTGCCGTCAACAGTGACAATCCCGCGCTGGTGGCCCGGGACGACGATCCCAAACCAGAAAAACAGGTACGCGGCAAGGAATATGCGAAGTGCCCGCTGCTTCACGGCGCGGAGTATACAAACGCGTTTGCCTAATGCAAACGAGCTTTGATTGCCTTTCATTTGCCTGTCCCCTTGGCAAACTTGTCAGGCGCGAGCAGGAATAACCGACGGCAAGTATCGCTGCAGAAGTAATAACGCGTGCCCTTGTAATCGACGTGGATGGTCTGTTCGATTGCCTCCACTTCCATCTTGCACACCGGGTCGATTGCGTGAGGCACGCCGCTGGGCTCGGCCGATCCTTCGTCGGATGGCGGGGATTGATTGGCCAGGGATTTGATGTATTGCACCACCAGGTCAAGGTCGGAGTCTGCAAGCTGGGCGCGATAGCCGGGCATCAGCTTGGGATAGCCGGCCACCCGGACGGCATCGGGATCAAGCAGTGATTTTCGCAGGTAGCTGTCATCCGCGGTCAGCGTGCGTCCGTCGTCCAGGTGCACTTCATTCCCGTACAAGCCCGACAAGGAAGGTGCGACCCGCCCCTGCGAATGACAGGCGACGCATCCGCACGCGAGATAAATCGCCGCCCCTGGCGCGTGCACGTTGATCCCCGCCGCGGGATCGGCCCATCCGGCTTGCGATAACGCCAATTGCGCGCCCGGCGCCCCTGCCAGATTCAACGCGTCCGCTCCCAACCGATGCAGCGCGTCTATGTCGCTGCTGTCGTACACGCCGCGCACCTTTCCCTGCGCGTCAACCAGACTGAACAATCCGCTATGCTGGATCGGCTGATCCTTTTGGGGCGGTTGCACAAAGACCTTCATCCCCGCGGCGGTTTCAAGCAGATGCGTCGCATCGGTGCTGAGAAAATGCCATCTCGTCTCATCCGCCTTCCATCCCTTGGCATATTCCTTGAGCACGGCGGGCTTGTCGTGATCGGGATCGACAGAGAAAGACACCAACTGCACGTCCGTAGCGCCAAGCAGCGTTTGCAGTTGTGACATGCGCAGCGTCATCATGGGGCAGATGCTGGTGCACGTAGTGAAGAAGAAATCGGCGATCCAGACATGCCCGCGCAGCTCATCGCTGGTAAATGTCCGGCCGTTTTCATCCACGTAACTGAAGGCCGGCGCATCCCATAGAACCGGCAGCGGGCTCCCTGGCTGCACGTGCGGCAACTGGTAGGCGGCTTCATCAGCAGAGGTGTCGGCGGAGGCGCCAGGAGAAGTCGGCTTCTTCACCAGCATCACGGCCAGCGCCAGGGTAGAGATTAACATCGCAACGAATACGCCGAGTAACACAGGCATTCGTGGTTTTGGCATGATTCACCTCATCCGTCGTCGTAATGGGCATCCGTCTCAGGCCTTTCCGGCCTGATGTCGCGCGCTCGTAAACGCGTCGTTGACGGCGCCCCAGTTCACAACATTCCACCATGCCTTGACGTAATCCGCCCTGACATTGTGGTACTTGAGGTAATAGGCATGCTCCCATACATCCAGCGGCAAAATGGGCACCGCTCCCGGCGCCAGTTGCAGATCATGCTGCTTGACTTGCAGGACGATCAATCGGTCGCCCAGCGGTTCGTAGGCCAAAAGAGCCCATCCGCTCCCTTTGACACCCGCGGCGACGCGTGCGAAGCGCGTTTTAAATGCGTCCACCGATCCAAAATCCCGCTTCAGCGCCTCCGCGATCCCGTCCACTGGCTCGCCCCCCGCTTTTGGCCCCATGATCGTCCAGAACAACGTGTGGAGCAGATGGCCGCCCGCATTGAAACTCAGGTCTTCCTGAAGCCCCACCAGCAGCGCTGCGTTAGGTTCGGGTGCGGCGTCCAGGGCCGCTAACGCCTTGATGGTGTTGTTCAATCCGGTGACATAACCCTGATGGTGCTTGTCATGGTGCAAATGCATCGTGTCGGCGTCGATGTAGGGCTCCAACGCGTCATACGCATAGGGCAATGGCGGCAGAACGTAGACGCCGTCCTTAAACCCAGCTTGGCCCGACGACGAAGAGCCGCCGCCGGTCGCTCCCGCATCCGCCTGTGCCAGCAGGATGCGAGGCGCCAAGGCAATCCCGGCCAACGCCAGGGCGGGCAGGGTTCGCGTTACAACATCGCGACGCGTTAATTCGTCTTTCATAAGGTTCTCCTTATTTGGCCCGCGCATGGGCGGGAAAAAACCAAGCGTGACAGAACGACGGCATGAGAGCCACTTGGGCTTTGCCGAAACCGGTTTGCGCCAGCGCGCATCCGCAATTTTCAATTGGAATGAAATTCGACAATCACGCGAGGGCCGGAGGACCGCGGCCGTCGTAGGGAGTGAGAACGATGCGGGCGACACAATCCTTGACCACCGCCTCGCGCACGCGGGCGACGAGGCCCAATGGAGCCAGCGAGAAATCCACCGGCGGCGGCACCGTCAGATGCGCGGCGAAGTAGCAAATCGCACAGTGACTGGCGGGACTAGTCGGGGCACTGGGGGTCTGTGAATCCGCCGCAGTTTTCGATGGCGATTGATTGGCCGACGAAGTCTGGCAACAACAGCAGCATTCACTCGCATTCGGCG
Organism: Tepidisphaeraceae bacterium; assembly: GCA_049511115.1. GTDB lineage: Bacteria > Planctomycetota > Phycisphaerae > Tepidisphaerales > Tepidisphaeraceae > JBEKYH01. Next base: position 5,300 of record JBEKYH010000048.1, read on the forward strand.
TGCCGTCAACGGTGACGATGCCGCGCTGGTGGCCGGGGACGACGATCCCAAACCAGAAAAGCAGGTACGCCGAAAGGAAGATGCGAACTGCCCTCATCTTCACGGCGCGGAGTATACAAATGCGTTTGCCTAATGCAACAACAAAGCGTCGGCGGACACCACGTTCCGCCGACGCAATATTTTCGCCTTTGCGATGATCCTGCCAATTACGGCTGGACAACATCGGGATACGTCGTCTTGACTACGGCGATCAGGTCGTTCTGTTCCTGCTGCGGGACGTTGAACTTGTTCAAGCTGGCCACCAGATCGGCGGCGATGGCGTTGAACTCCGCGTCGGTGATCTTCATGCCCTTGTGCACGTCCTTGTCGGGCCGGCCTTCATAGGTCTGCGGGCCGCCCGTCGCCACCTCGATGAACTCGGTCAGATGCTTCTTGAGGATGGCAACATTCTCAGGCGTCGGATCCCACTGCGGAGCGCCCTCGACTCCCTTGCGGGTGAAATTCACCGCCGGATCAGCGGCCGCGCGATTCACGAAGTCATCAACCACGGCCGATATCGCCGGGTCACCGCCAAGACGATCATACAATGACTTCGGGGCCGGTGTATTCGTGTTCGAGGTGCAACCGGTTGCCGTGAATACCGCCACTGGCGTCGCCAGGATGGCCGCTGCCAACACGATCCCACGTGCCGCCGACTTTGCCGCATTAAGAGCCTTTACCATACCCATTCCTTTCCTGTAAGGGTGAAAACCCAGACCTGTTAAGCCGCCTCAACTGCCATAGTTAACCCGCCTCGGATTCTGGTGTCAAGAAGTTACGATTTTCTTAACTGTGCCGATTGTGACGACTGTGCCGGTTTGTCCGCCCCTTTGGCGCCGAAAAACGCACCTTTCTGCCGTAAGCCCGGAATTCGCACTCACTTTCATCCACGACAAAATCCAGTAGTCTAGACGGAATGTTCCCCGCACGGGCCAAAAAATACAGCAAGTGCCTGCACCCGATTGAGCTGAAACTGCGCGACATTCAGCAGTTTTTTAACACCATGGACCCCTCGCCGTTCTTTGAGAAAGACCTGGACGCCGATGCCGAGGAGTACATCGTGAGCTGGGTGCGGGAGTTTCCCGTGGAAGAGCCGGCGGAGCTGATCGTTTATCTGAGCGATTTTCCCAGTACCGAAGATCCGCAACAATTGCTCGAACAGGCGATGCGAAACTATTTCACGCATCGCGTGAAGCTCAACCGCATGGAATTCCGTCAACTGATGAAGCAAGGCCGCCAGAGCCTGGTGATCGGCCTGACCTTCCTGGCGATCTGCCTCACGCTCAGCTCCATCCTTTCCAAGGCCCTGCCGCCGACGCTGGGCGACATCGTGAGCGAGAGCCTCACCATCGCCGGCTGGGTCGCCATGTGGCGGCCGATGGAGATATACCTCTACCAATGGTGGCCGCTGCGTCACAATGGGAAGATTTTTGACAAGTTAAGCAAGATGAAGGTGGCAGTGAAAAAATGGGTTTAGCGACGTCACATTCTCGGCGTTTCCGCCCAGCCACCGCGGCGCGCGTTTAGAAATCAGATTTGTCTAAGGCGCCAACACGATCTTCCCATACGCCGCCGCGCTCATCACCAGTTCATGCGCCTTGGGCGCCTCCGCCAGCGGCAGCTCACGGTTAATCACCGGACGGAGCGTGCCGTTGGCCAGCCCCGCTCCCAGCGCCGCATGGGTCGCCTGCAAGTCCGCCGGCGTGGCCGCGTGGAGCGTCATGCCAAGGATTGAGCTCTCCTTCACCATGGTCTGCCGCGGGTCAATCTGAATCGGCCCACGGCTGCCGATCACCACGACGCGGCCGTTTTTGGCGAGCATCTCCAGATCGCTATTCAGATTTACATTGGCCAGCATCTCCAGGATCAAATCGAATCCGCGCCCGTCGGTCAGATCGACCAGTTTCTTCTGGTAATCGGGGGCATGGTGATCGATCGCTATATCCGCCCCTTGCTCCTTCACCAGCTTCAGCCCTTTTTCCGTGCCGGCCGTCCCATAGACGGTCAACCCCGCCGCCTTGGCAATCTGAACCGCAGCGGTCCCCACCGCGCCGCTGGCCCCATGCACCAGCAACGTCTCTCCCGCCATGGCATGAGCACGCGTATGCAGTGCCCTCCACGCCGTCCCATACGGCACACCCAGCGCCGCCCCTTGTGCAAACGTGATCGAGTCCGGCAAGCGGTGCAATTGCGCCGCCGTACACAGGGCGAACTGCGCATACGTCCCTGTCACCGAACCATAAATATAAACGCGATCCCCCGCCTTGAATTCACTGACTTCCGCTCCCACCGCGCGCACCACCCCCGCCCCATCCGTCCCCGGCGTATACGGCAGTGGCGGCCGCATCGGATACTTCCCCGAACGCACATACGCCTCAACGGGATTCACTCCCGCCGTCTTGATCTCCACCACGACCTGCCCCGCTCCCGCCTTGGGATCACTAACTTCCTCCAACCGCATCACGCTCGGCTCGCCCAACTCATGAACTCGAATCGCTTTCATATCGCCACACCCAACCCTTTCTTCAGCAATGCCGTCGCCGTCGGCGAGCCGATGTCACCCTTTCCAAACCCCTGCAGCGCCCCCGCCTTCACCGCCGCCTCCTGGGCGTCAGCATAGTTGCTGATGAGAATGAACTTCACCGCCGGATAAAGCGCGCGCAAACGCTGAATCATCTCGATCCCGCCATTTTCGGCGAATCCGAAATCCAGCACGCGATTGACCAGCACGAGATCGGCGCCCTCGCGCAGGGCCGCCTGAAGCTCCTCTTCGCCATCGACGAGGCGCACCTGCGCCGACTTATCCGCCGAGCGCACGGCCAATCGAAGGTAACTGCCATCCGGCCCGCAATGTCCGACGAGTAAAACTTTTTTATCCACGCCCCGATTTTAGCCTGCGACGGGCCGGCCGTCATTTGTTCAAGTTACCGCGACAATCCGGATGTGCCCCAAGAGTTCGCACTAAAAACACCTTGACACAAGATTTGGTGTATTGATATACTAATACACATATTCACCTTTCCCCCCTATGAAGGAGAACTCATGAGGAAGCCACCCCGCTTGATGAAGTTCATAGTCGCCCTGCTTTCGATTGGCGCAGCCTTGATCGTACCCCGCGCGTCCTTCGCCGCCGACGCCCCCGACCAACCGCCCGCCGCTCTACCTACGCCGTCCGCCACGACCGTTTCTCCTGACGCTCAACACGAACTCGACGCCGTACGCGACGCCTACGCGAAACTGAATTCCCTGCAGTTGCATGGCGTCATGACCGGCGAGATGGAAATGGCCGGCAAAAAGCAATCGCAGCACACCGAGTTCGACTGCACATTCCTCGCCCCCAACCGGTTAAGATTCGTCGACGTCCCAGCCGCCGGCAATCCCGCTACGACCACATTCGGGTGCACGGGCGATCGCACGTATTACCTGCTCGGCAGCCCCAAGGCGTCCACCTATTGGACCGAAGCCGCTCCCCAAACCCGCGCCGAATTGGAAACCGCCACCGGCGAGATCGCAACGCGCATTAAGCTCACTGCCGATCCCGGCCTAAAGCTCGTTCTCGCTTCCGACGCCGCAAAAATGCTGGCCATTTCCGCATCCGACGCCGGCAGCGCCACGCGCGTTACCAAATCTCCCGACGTCTCACTCGATGGCAGGACTTACCACGCCCTGACGATTTCCTCCGCGACCATCAGCGTCACTGTCCTCCTCGATCCCCAAACCTACCTTCTCCGCCGCATGTCTCTCACCGGCAAATCTCCCGCCCCCAATGCCATGTCAGTGTCGATCAACTACGACTACACAACAATCCTCCCCAACGCTGGCCGCCTGACTCCCGAGGACTTCGCCTGGACTCCCCCCGCCGGCGCCAAGGAAACTCTTACGCCCGCCGAGATATCCACCGCTCTCACCGGCCACCCCGCCCCAGACATCACCCTGCCCGCAACGGATGGAACCTCCGTGACAATCTCCCGCCTCAAAGGCAGCGTCGTCGTCCTCGATTTCTGGGCCACCTGGTGCGGCCCATGCGTGCAGTCCTTGCCGCATCTCAATCAATTGTGGGAAGAAAAACGCAATGCGGATTTGAAGGTCTACGCCGTCGATGAACAAGAATCACAAGATGTGATCGCCCGCTTCATTGTCAAAAATCACTACACCTTCCCCGTCCTCATGGATAACGCCACCCCAACCGACCCCGCTCACTCCAACGGCTTTGGCCCGGCCTCCCAAGCCTACAAAGTAGCCGGCATCCCTGAGACGGTAATCATCGGAAAGGATGGGACCGTGAAATCCGTCCTGATAGGCTTCGGCCCGGATACCGAAAACGCCCTGCGCACGGCCGTCGAAGCAGCGATGACCGGAAAAGAACGGGGACGCAGCTAGTTTTTAAACTAGCTGCGTCCCCGTTCTTTTCCTTAATGGCATTGCCTAATTCGGCTGCGTCGTCGGCGCCCGCAGCATCGCCGTGTCGTACTGGGTCGCGGTGCCCTGCGGAGATCGATTGAAGACCAACGTGTATTCGACAACCGGCCGCTGCGTCGTGCTGGTCGGCCAATCCACCGCGAACGTCGCGCCGGTGACGTTATGGCCGATGGGCGTGCGCATCACATAGTTATTCAACAGTCCCTCAAACGTCGCCACCCAGCTTGCGCTGTCGATATTCGACCAGTTCAACCCCTGCCCGGCGGCGGTCTGCTGCGACGTGGTCATGGTCGCGTAGGGAATGGGCTGATACAGCCAAAGCGTTTGCGTTGTGGGATCATGCACGATGAGTTCCATTTCCCCGATTTCCGGCCCCCCGTCCTGCTGTCCCAGCCAACCGTCGTACGCCCAGAAGAACACATATCCCGGCGTCGTCGCCGAACCGTTCAACGACCCCGCCGATACGGCCCCGATATATTTCGCGGATGAAAGATAATGTCGCACCCGCGCGTTGACCTGGGCTGACTGCACTTCCAGCGACTGCGTCCCATCCCCCGCCTGCCACCCCTGCGAGACACTGAGCATCACCGCCGCCAGTGCCGACATCACGGTCGCGCTGATCGCCATCGCGATCAGCATCTCCACCAGCGTGAAACCGGATCGCGCCGGACCAGATGAAATGAACGCTGAGGCGCAGAGGCGCCGAGGAAGAGAAGACGAGAAATCAAATTCAGAATTGTATTCTCTGCGTTTCCGACCTCTGCGCCTCTGTGCCTCAGCGTTCATTCCTCTTGAATGATCGCCAGAAACTCCATGCGCGAATCGGGTATCGTGCTTCATTGGATCTTCAGCGTGTAAACGTGTAATTCGTCACCACCCGCTGCAACTTGACTGTCTGCCCCGACGGCGTCGTCACCGTGACTGTCACCAGCGCAAAATCGGTGCTCGGCGACACGCTGTCCCCGCTGGGCGTCGACCCAAGCTGCACCGACACGGCGCGCGTATACGTCTGGCCTGCCGTCAAATTCAGCGATGTTCCGCCCAGAGTCGAAAGGCTTGCGCCGTTGTCCGTGTAGAGGTTGTAATCACCGACGCCGGCAAATGTGGAACGAGCGGTTGTTTTGGCTACGGCCACGGGCGTTGTCGTTCCTGTGGTGGGATCGGTAAGCGGCTTGGAGGCGATCTCTTCGAGCAATTGCCGGCCCAGGGCGATGGCCGTGGCCGTCTGGTTCTGCACCATCGTTTGCTGATAACTGGCGGCCAGTAGTTGGCCGACGCCGGCGACCAGGATGGATAAGACCGCGGCGGCAAGCAGACTTTCCACCAGCGTAAACCCCCGCCGGCCAGCGCCGCCGCGCCTTGATGCGGACTTAATCGATGCGGACTTAGTAGCTCGAGAAAGGAACGCCATCAGTGTCATTCCCCATCAGGTTCGGCTCGATCGTTTGCGTCTGCGGCTGGTAATAAAAGCCCGTCGTCCCGTCCGGCGCTGGAATCGGCTGGTTGTTCGCGATCACCGTCACCGTGTTCAGACTATTGACCGGATTGTTCGGCATCTGGCTAAGGTACGGGCCGTATTGAAATACATCCGAATAGGTGGCGCTCAAATTCGCGTTCTGGTCGGAGTACTCCGTCATCTGGTTCACGAAATCCGCCGTCGTCGGAGTCGCCGCCACATTTCCGCCCGGATAACCCGGGGCAACGTCCAGATGCTGGGCCGCATACACGATGAATTGCGTCCGCAGATAGCGCAGTTCATCCTTCAGCGTATTCTGCCGCGACAATTGGCTGGCATTGGAAAACTGCGGGATCACGATCGCCGCCAGGATTCCCAGAATGACCACCACGATCAGAATTTCGATCAGCGTAAATCCCGCGGTTCCAAGGGCGCCGGCCGGGCCGCGGCCCTTTCCATTCTTGATCCGGGTGTTACTCATAAATCAAACCTGCCCTTGCATTGAAGTCCCTCTCGCACTTCGGCCGACGCATTGAAGCGGCCGGCCAGCCCTTCGGCTGGCGCGGCCGTGAATGGCTCTCTTGCCGCCTCGGCTTAGTTGCCCGTATCCGAAGCCGTTCCCACGGAATTCGCGCCGGTGAACGATCCGGTCGCGGCCGTGTAATACCACCCCGTCGTCGTCGCGGCGGCTGTTCCCGTCGCCACCACCGTCGACGAATTCGTCAGCGGGTTAACCGGGGTCGCCTGCAAATAAGGCCCGAACGAGCTGGTCGCCAGGAAGCCGGTGCTTCCCTGGAACGTGCCGTTCACGTCCGTGATATCCGTCAACTGATCCCAGTTGGTCAGCAACGCCGGCGGTGTGTCATTGTGTTGCAGCATGTACAGCGAAATCTGGCTCTTGATCGTCTGGTCCTGGCTGGCCATGTTGCTCTTGCGGGCGTCCGTGCTGGCGTTGGTGAACTGCGGGATCACGATCGCCGCCAGGATGCCCAGGATGATCACGACGATCAGAATTTCCACGAGCGTAAAGCCTTTTCGGCTTGTCTGTTTTCGAGTCACGGTCATGAGATGTCTCCTCAAAATGGTTGTCCTTATGGGTCTATTTAAACAAGCGCCGCGCGGCGCCAATTGATTGCATTCAATGCAATCAACATCCTGCAAGTCGGCGGTCCGCGCCAGTCATCTCATCTCATGAGTTGCCCGTGACGGCACAAAAGCGTCCGCATTGTCTTGGACCGGCGTTCATTTCTCGGCCGGACCAAACTCCCCAGAACCTGCCTCCTTTCGCATTCGCGCCCTCCGTAACGCCATTCGAAGAATCTCGTTGATTCCGCCCAATTCCGTCCCGCGTCCGTGCGGGCCGCATACTCCCCTCATCGACGCCCTGATGCGCCGACTTAATCACCCTGGTTTGCCCGGATTCTCCGGGAAAACCAAGCCTGCGCAGGCCCACAAGGCCCGCACAAACCACCCAACCCTAAGACCGATAAGGAAAGCCCAGGACATGACCGTCCGCGAGCATCCCTTCGGCAACGCCCTCGGCCCGCTTCGCAAGCAACTCGCTCTAAAATAAAAGCTCGCTCACTCGCTCCGCTCGGGGCCGGGCGCTTTGCGCATCACCGGGACTTTCATCCGGATGAGCCGAGCCGCGCCACCGCGTTCTCGGCGCCGCCTTCCAGCGGCTTAGCCCTTATCGTGGATATCTCTCGCCGCGGCTTGCATCGCGATCCACCTAAGGATCACCACGCTAACCGCTCATCTGATGACCTACGATTCAATCACCCGAGAGTCAAACTCCTCACAATTTTTGTATTTGGGCAACTGCTGCGACCTTGGCAAACCAGGATGGCTTTGGATCACGCCCCAAGGAATTTGAGTTCTCCGCATTTTCTTCCTCTGGGCCTCGGCGCCTCGGCGTTCATTCCTCTTCACGAATGCCGTACCGCGCAAACAAAAGCGGCCGGCGAACCCCTCGGTTCGCCGGCCGCGAAAGCTCAACCGCGTTTGGCTTAGTTACCCGTATCGGACGGTACTCCGAGCGTATTGGCGCCCTGGAACGCGCCGGTCGCGGCGGTGTAATACCACCCGGTCGTCGTCGCGGCCGCCGTTCCCGCGGCCACCACCGTCGACGAATTCGTCAGCGGGTTGACCGGAACGGCCTGCAAATACGGCCCGAACGAGCTGGTCGCCAGGAAGCCGGCGCTGCCCTGGAACACGCCATTGACGTCGGTGATATTGGTCAACTGGTCCCACGCCGTCAGCAATGCCGGCGGGGTGTCATTGTGTTGCAGCATGTACAGCGAAATCTGGCTCTTGATGGTCTGGTCCTGGCTGGCCATGTTGCTCTTGCGAGCATCGGTGCTGGCGTTGGTGAACTGCGGGATCACAATTGCCGCCAAAATGCCCAGGATGATCACGACGATCAGAATTTCCACGAGCGTAAAGCCGCGGCGTGACGTGCCCGCGGAGCGAACGGATGTTCTACTAATTGACATGGGATTTCTCCTCTACTAATTGAGTCCTTGTCGGTCCGTTGGGCTTTTAATCGCACGGCGACACGCCGCGCCAGGCCCGTCATCCTTCTTTCAATCGGAACAATCACCAGCCGACTTTCGGGCCTTCACATCGCCCGCGACCTCAGTGCATGGACCGCATAAAAACGGCCTTTTGCAGTCACTGAAGTGTCGGCTCCGGTCGCCTCCTTTCGCTCTTCGCCCCGCGAAAAACCGGCCGATTTCGCCCGATAATCGCCAAGGCAAAACCCAATGGAACCTTCGAGGACCGACAGGCAAGTCGAGGACCAACACGTCCGCGAGCATCCTTTCGGCAACGCCCTCGGCCCGCTTCGCGAGAAACAAATACTCTCGCCGCGGGCCGGGCGCTTTGCGCATCATCCGGCATACACATGGCACGAATGAGCCGGACCACACCCCGGTCCAGCGCCGCCTCTCGGCGGCTTAGCCCTTGTCGGGGATCCTCGTCGCGGCGAGCGGGCTTGCACTTATTGCAAATGCCCCGCCGCCGCATCAGGTAATGACCTACGATTCATTAAGTGAGGAGTCAAACTGATTTGATAATTCCGCCCCTGCAACCCCTTCTCAGTGGTGACGCTGCCCTCTTACCCCCTCTCCATGTACTCAGGGAGAGGGCTGGGGTGAGGGTTCTTGGCGCTCCTTATCGTTAAGGATGGCTGGCAATTCCTGCTGTCGTTCTTGGACTACTGCTCTTCCACATCCAGGTAAGCGTAGGGCGTGTTTTAACACGCCTGTCTGACTACTGCTCTTCCACGTCCAGTCCGATATCCAGCGCCGGCGCCGAATGGGTGATCGCCCCCACCGATATGCGGTCCACCCCCGTCAGCGCGATCGCCCGCACCGTCTCCAGCGTTACCCCGCCGCTGGCCTCCAGCGCCACCGACTTCTTCTTCCCCGCCCCGTCGCGCAACTCCACGGCCATTTCCATCTTCGGGCAATCCATGTTGTCCAGAAGAATCACATCGACTCCGTCGACTTTAAGCACCTCGCGCAACTGCTCCAACGAATCCACCTCCACCTCGACGATCCGCCCCGGCGACTCCGCCCTACTCCTCTCCACCACCCCCAATAAAAACGCCGCCAAGTCCTTGATCCCGACACCCGCGATGTGATTGTCCTTCACCAGCAGCGCGTCATACAGGCCAAAGCGATGATTCACGCCTCCGCCGCAGCGAACGGCATATTTGTCGAGCGCCCGCAGCCCCGGCATTGTCTTGCGCGTGTCATAAATCTTCGCTTGGGTTCCCGCCACGCGCCGCACAAACCGGTGCGTCAACGTCGCCACACCGGACAGGTGCTGCAGATAATTCAGCACCACGCGCTCCGCCGCCAGCAGAGCCCGCATTGGTCCCCTGATGCGGAGCAACGGCGTGCTTCGCGCCTCGCTGAACCGCCCCTCGATGATCTCCATGTGAAACCCGGGTATCTGCTCCACGCGCAGCCGTTCGTCGTAGGCCAGGCAAATCCTCTCCACCAGCGGCAACCCGCAAGCGATCCCGACCTCCCGCTGCACCAGCGTCCCCACGCCGACGCGCGACTCCTCCACCAACAACCGGCTCGTCACATCCCCGCCGCCCAGATCCTCGCGCTGGGCCAGTTGGATCAGTTCCTTGGTTTCGTCAATGGTGGGAAAATTCATGGTGACGCTATTCTACTCGATTTCCCCTCCCCAATTCCAAGAGTGCCTCCCCGCGCCGACAACCGCCCCACAAACTGCTAATATCGCCCCCGTATGTCCACGCTCACTTACCGCACCGCCGGTGAATCGCACGGCAAGGCCATCATTGCCCTGGTTGAAGGCATGCCCGCCGGTGTTCCCATTGATTCCGAATTCATTGACGCCGAACTGCGCCGCCGCCAGGGCGGCTACGGCCGCGGGGGCCGCCAGAAAATCGAGACCGACCATGCCGAGTTTCTCAGCGGCGTGCGGCGCGGCAAAACCATTGCCTCGCCGATCACGATGCTCGTTCCCAACAAGGACGCCCGCCTCGATGATCTCGCCGCGACTCCCCCCCTTCATCGCCCCCGCCCCGGCCACGCCGACCTCGCCGGCTCCATCAAGTGGCTCACCACCGATTGCCGCGAGACCCTCGAGCGCGCCAGCGCCCGCGAGACCGCCGCCCGCGTCGCCGCGGGTGCATTGACCCGCTCGCTCCTCACTCAATTCAATATCGAAGTCTTCGGCTTTGTCCGCTCCGTCGGCCCATCCGTCGGCCAGTTCCAGGTCACCCACGACAACTGGCGGCAATTACGGACCGCGCGCGATGAATCGGATGTCTACTGCCCCGACGCCGCCGCCGGCAATCAGATGCGCGCCTTCATCAACGACCAGAAAGTCGCCAAGGACACCGCCGGCGGAATCGTCGAGGCCCACGTATTCGGCTGCCCCGTCGGCATCGGCTCCTGCATGACCTGGGACGGCCGCCTCGATTCGCGCATCGCCGCCGCCGTCGTCGCCATCCAGGCCTTCAAGGGCGTCGAATTCGGCCTGGGCTTTGAAGCCACGCGCCGCCCCGGCAGCCAGGTTCACGACGAAATCGACTTCGACACCGCCGCCCAGGACCGCCCCACCCTCGGCTTCATCCGCGCCTCCAACAACGCCGGCGGCCTCGAAGGCGGCATGACCAACGGCCAACCCGTTGTCGTAAGGGCCGCCATGAAGCCGATCAGCACGCTGGGAAAACCCCTGCGCAGCATCGATCTCAAGACGCTGCAACCCAGCGACGCCGGCTGGGAACGCTCCGATATCTGCGCCATCGCGGCCGCCAGCGTCATCATGGAAAACGTGGTCGCGTTCGAGATCGCAAGAGCCTTCGTGGA
>JBEKYH010000049.1:0-16389 GCA_049511115.1 Tepidisphaeraceae bacterium
TGGCGATGGTCAGATCCAGCGGCATAAGTGCATTATCGGCGATTAATCCGAATTGATGCGATCGGTCGTCGCGAGTACTCCCTCTCCATGTACTCAGGGAGAGGGCCGGGGTGAGGGTTCTTACGGCAGGACCAGCGATATTCGCCAAGCAAAATGCAACCCTCACCTTAACCCTCTCCCTGAGTACATGGAGAGGGGACTAAAGCGAACCAAGCTGGATTTCATCGTCCTGTCGCGGCTCATGGCCCAAACTGGTCCCCCGTAACCTTCGGTTGCTGCAGCCACTCGGCCGGCCCAATTCGCCGAGCGGCGATGCCAGCCGCTCCGTCAAACCAAAAACGGCCATCCAGCGGCCAATGATTGGCGGTGATGGAATCAAAGCTCGACAGGTCCGCCTCGCCGATCACGAGGACGCCGATGTTATAGCCGGTTTTCAAATTCGCAGCCGTGAACGTGTTGCCGGACAGTTTCAGACCTTGTGCCTTGCCGGTCGTGCAGAGGAAACAGCCGCTGGGGCCGTTCAGGCGGGCCGAATTGTGAATGAAAGTCACGTCCTCGACGCCACGGTGATAGTTGGTGTCGTACCCGTTCACAAAATACGCGTCATCCCGCTCGATGGTGGAAGTATTATCCTCCACGCGCACGTGGGCGCTTCCGCCGTCGAAAACCATGGGGACACGCAGCGTGTTGTTTTCAAAAACCGCCCAATCGAATCGGGCCGCTTTTTGCGTCGGGTCATTTACATAGGCGGCCGCATTGGTCGGGCCGATTTCGACGACCCCGTTGCGGAATTCATTGGCGGCGGCATAGAGATGGTCGCCGATCTGCGCCGCCAGGGAGGTTTTGGCGATGTCATCTTTGTCTACGCCAGTCCGATCCAGATTCTGAAAAATGTTGTAAGCCAGCATCACCCGGCTCGCGCCGCCGATGCGGACGCAATGCTCGCGCGTGCTGTTGGCGACGCGATTGCCGAGCAGGACGATGTCGCTGCCTTGGCCCCAGAGGAAATAGGCGCGCAGGCCATTGACGCCGGGGCTGGTGAGATCGGGCATATCAATCGGAAGAATCAGGCCACTTTTATCAACCTGCGGCGCATCGCAATCCTGAACGAGCACGCCCGTCGGGGCAAGTTCGCAGCTCACGGCATCGGCGACGTTCAAAAAGCGGCAGCGCGCGATGGCGACGTTGGTGCCGGCCGGGTCGATGGCATTGGGCAGATTCTCGCGGCTGGTATCGGAAGTAAAGACGGAATCAAAAACTAGATCGCCGATACGCACATTCGACGCGGCGCGGCTGATTTGAATCATCGAGACTTCGCGGCGCGGCCCGGACCAGACCAGATGCGGCCGCTCAGTTTCATCGTTGGGGTAAGCTCCAATTCCGACGTCGCTAGCGGCAATGCCGAGGGTGGCGGTCTGCGAAAATGTATCGCCGCGATGAAAGAGAAATTCGCGGTGGTCAGCCATCAAAGCTGTCATGCGCGTAAGCGAACGGATTGGATGCTGCGGGCTGAGGCCGTCATTGGCATCATCGCCAGCCGCGCTGATGTAGTAGACGGCGCGATGGGCCGGGGCGATTTCCACGGTCTGGTGGAAATCAGCAGATTTGCCGGATTCATCGGTGATCTTCAGCGTGATGGAATAGGAGCCGGCTTGGGCGTAGATGTGAGCGGCGTTCCAACCCGGCAGGCGATTGTATTTTGACGCGGGATCGCCGAAATCCCAGGCGTATTTCGAGGACAGTTCACGCGGGAAACCTGCGGGGGTGTCGAGGGCGTGAACGTAGACGGCCATGCCTGCGATTTGGTCGGTGGGGAGAAGGTGGATATCCGCAATCGCCATCGCGGGAGCAAAAAATGCTGCCCACGCAATCATTGATTGGACGAAACACCGTAACAGCGAGTTTCTGCGCGAGCCCCCACCGCAGCCCTCCCCCGGATTACCGAGGGAGGGGGAAAGAAGTGCTTTCGCCGGGATGCGTCGTGTACTGCTGCTCACCGTCGAAACTCCGGATGCTTCTCCATACCGCGTTGCGCCGTTAACTTGTAGCCATGGGCGACGCCGCAGACAAATCCGCACACTCCGTTGATTCCCGCAAAGTTCACTGCATCGCGCTCGGCTTGGTCATCCTCGGCATCGCGGCTCGGCTCCGCATGTACCTTGCCGACCGGTCGCTCTGGCGCGACGAGGCGGCGTTGGCGCTCAACATCATCCACCGCTCATTCTTCGGACTGCTTCGTCCGCTGGACAACGAACAGGGCGCCCCGATTGGCTTCCTCATGCTGCAAAAGTTATCGGTCTCACTGCTGGGTGGGGGTGAATACGCCCTGAGGCTCGTTCCGCTGCTGGCGTCGATTTTAGCACTGCTCCTTTTCTGGCCGCTCTGCCGGCGCGTCATCGGCGGCGCTGGCGGGTTGGTCGCGCTGGGGATCCTGGCGCTGGGCTTTCGGCAATGGGAGTACGCTGACCAGAACAAGCAGTATTCCACGGATGTTCTGGTTGCCGTCGTTCTGATGCGTCTGGCCGCGTGGGCGTTGCCGCGCGACAATCCATCCCCGCGCCGGTTGATCGTCCTTGCCGCCGTGGGCGCAATGGCGATCTGGTTTTCGCACGCGGCGGTCTTCGTTCTTGCCGGCGTCGGATGTCTGGCGCTATATCGTCAATCCAATTGGACTGGAAAGACCGCCGGAATTCTGGCGATTGTCGCCGCCGTATGGCTCGGCAGCTTTGCGGTCGATTACGCCGTCTGCCTTCGGCCGCTGGCACACGATCCGTACATGGTCCAGTTCTGGACGGCCGCCCATGGATTCGCACCCGCGCCGACCAGCCCGTCGGCTCTCATGTGGCTGTACAACTATTTTTTGGAACTCCCCGACAATCCCGGTTCTCTCAGCTTCGGCACGCCCGCGCTTGGGCCGGTCCCCAGCGTGGCCATGTTGCTGTATTTCTTGGGCCTTTTCGCACTTTGGCGGGGGGATAAGGGAGTATTATTCCTCGCCCTCATGCCGATTGTCTTCGGCCTCGCTGCCTCGATGGCGCACCTCTATCCGTTTCGATATCGCCTTGCCTTGTTCACCGCTCCGCTGGTGGCGGTGCCGATCGGGGCAGGGTTTGCCGCATTATTCCAGCAAACAGGCATTGCCAAGGCCACAGCGATCGTGGCTCTGCTAATGCTCGCGATCGAGCCGGCCAAGACGACAATGGACTATCTGCGCCGCCCGCCGCTGTTGCGGGAAATGCGCCCTGCCGTGGCGTATATCGCGGCGCATCGCCAGAGCGGTGACATCTGCTATATTTACCCGCTATGTGAATATGGTTTTGAGTATTACCAGGAACGCCAGGGTCTGAGCAATCTGCCGGTTACGATTGGCTCGCAGGATGTAGCCGGCTGGGAAGCTTACGCCGTCGAGCTCCGCAAACTCTCAGGCCACCGCGTATGGGTTATCTTCGAGGACACGGCTGATCACGATGGCGTCAACGAGCAACAAATGGCTTTGCATATCCTCGATGAAATGGGCCGGCGCGTGCTTGAATTCCAGCCCTTTGGCGAATACGTCGCCTGCTACGATCTGCGCTGAACCGATCCGTGGTACGGTGGGCATCGCTCACCTTCGCGGCTAATCCCCGCTCGCAAAAAGTTGCACTCCATCCGCCGCGAACGCGGACAATTCGCTCAGGTAATCCGCCGGCAGGGCCACTGCCTCAAACTCATCCCCGCTCACCTGGGGGTAGGTGTTCCACTGATCGGGCGTCGCATAAAAGCTCGACCCCAGCGCGGCAATGAACATTTCGCCGCCCTTAGCCGGGTCGGAATCAAAATACGCCGGCCAGACATTGCCGCTGATGTCGCTGAAACTCGAAAGATCGGCGGTTTCCACCTGGACGGGCGCGCCGATGGTGTCGCCGATATTCCCAAAGACCAGATTGGGGGCGACGTAGAGATTGTCGGTCAGGGAAATTCCGGTGGCCGTGCCCAGCAGCGTGACGAACGAACCGGACGTGCCGTCATTGATTTCCGTGTTTCCGGAGATGGCGACGTTCGACACGCCCCGGTTGTAGGCCGCGTTGAATCCCTGGACAATAAACGCCGTCGAGTTGTTAGCGAAGGCGATATTCCCGCGCACCGCGACATCGCTCGCCCCGGCCTGAATGGTCAGGGGAACGTAAATCGTGTTGTCTTCAAAGACGGCCCACGCGAAACTCGCCGCCTGCTGGGCCGGGTCATTCACCAGTCCCGACGCATCGGTCGGGCCGATATTCGTCGATCCCTGCAATAGTGTGTTGTGGGCGATATACGCGTACTGGCCGATCTGCACGGTAATGGTGTCTTTGTTGTAGACATTCACGTTGGCGAAGTTGTTGTACGCGATCAACATCCGGTCGGCCCCGCCCACGCGGACGATGTGCTGGGTTGTGCTGTTGACGGCCGTGTTGCCCAGGATGGTGAGGTCGGAGCCTTGCGCCCAGACGAAATATCCGCGCAGGCCGGTGGTGGCCGGCGACGTGTTGTTCTCCACCATCACGCCATCGGGCCCGGCATTGAGATTCACGTCGTAGCCAAGATTCAAGAACGTGTTGTTGGTGATGGTGATGTCGCTGCCCTGCGGAGATATTGCGTCGGGCGGCGTCTGCGTCGATGTGGCGTCGTAAATGCTGTCGAACGTCAGCCCGTTCACAGTCAATCCGTCGCTGGTCGCCGCGTCTGAAATCATGCTGTAATTGGCCGGCCCGCCCGTCCAGAAGAGAACCGGCTGGGCTGTTAACCCACTGGCCCCGACGTAGGAACCGAACATCACATTATCGAAAGCGGAATACAGGCCCGCGCTCATCGGGAATGTGTCCCCGTCCTCGAATAGCACCTGCGTATTATTCCCCAGCAGGGCCTGGGCCTGCGCCACCGATTGAATCGCCGTGGCGGGGCTAAGCCCGTTATTGGCGTCGTTGCCGGTCGCGGAAACGTAAATCGTGCGCAATGGCAATGTGGAACTCACATCCACCTGAATGGAATCGGTTGATGATTGCCCGGTGTCGCCGGTGAGCGTCAGTGTTACGGTGTAAACACCTGGCGTGTTGTAGACGTGCGCCGCGTTCCAGCCATTGAGCTGGTTGTAGGTCGATCCCGCCGTGTCATCGCCGAAATTCCACTGGTACGTCGCCGTGAGAGAAGTGTCTGAGGCGAGCGTCGAATTAAGCGCCTGCGCCTGGAACGCCTGGCCGACAAACAGCGTCGTCGGTGAGACCGGCGTAATCACCGCCTGCAGGACATTCGCATCGGGCGTTGAATTCGACGACCCGCTGGAGTTTTGCGAACCGCCGCCGGTGTCGCTGGAGTTATCACTGTTATTACTGGAATTGCCGGAATCGCTATTGTCGCTGCCGCCGGAATCGGTGCTGCTGGAATCGCTCCCGCTGGAGCCGCTTGCGCCAGAGCTACCGCCGCCTGAGTTGTCGGTCAGTGCAGCCGGGAGAAATGGCGCTTCCACCTGGGCCAGATTCCAATCGGCGACGATGCTCGCTGGCAGCGTGGCCAGTTGCGCGGCGGTGGGTGCGACAGTGCAATTCTCGGCGATGAGCAGCACATCATTGAAATCCACCACCGGCGCCCCGTCAAAATCGCCGTCCGTCCAGGTGACGGGATATCCCGCGGAATTGGTGCTATGGCCCATGTTCTGGGCGACGATCTGCAAGTCAGTAAAATCGACGGCGCCATCGAGATTCGCATCGCCGGGAATGGGCGAGACCGCGGGCGCAGCCGACAACATGCGGCGAGTCTCCAGCGACTCCATCGCCGCGCGCCCGAGCGCACTGGTTCTCATTGCCTTGTGGGCAATTGGTCCCTTCATGTAATTGGCATCGAACCGTCGCGGACCGAAGGTGGGCGCGCCGGCATGAAGGCGGGTAAGATTTAGCGCGGATTCCGTCTCTGCGGCTCATCCGGCCGGTACAGGCGGAAAATTTTAACGTCCGACAATACAATTGCCGTTTGGCGTGATGTGAAAGGAGTCTGTGATGGTTCGGATCAATCTGGCTTACGAAGGCGAACTACGCTGTCGCGCGACCCATGAGCAAAGCGGCACGACATTGGCCACCGATGCGCCCTTGGACAATCAGGGCCGCGGCGAAAGCTTTTCTCCCACCGACCTGGTCGCCACGGGCCTGGCTTCCTGCATGATGACCATCATGGGAATCGCGGCCCGCCAATTGAAAATCGACCTGACCGGCATGACGGCCAGCGTGACCAAGGATATGACCCCACCGCCGCGTCGCATAGCGCGCCTGGCGGTGAATATTCACGTGCCCGCGAAGTTGACCGATGAGCAAAAGACCAGATTGCGCGAGGCCGCCATGACTTGCCCCGTGCATCGAAGCCTGCACCCGGACGTGGCGGCGCCGGTTGAGTTTACGTGGGGCTAGCGGCGGAAAGCGTCTGTGCTGTCTTATGCAGGCGGATGCGCTCTTTCACGCGGCGGAAAAGGTAGATGACGATGGCCAGATTGCCCGCGAAGGCGAGCAATCCCCAGATCACGTGATTGATATTGTCCCGATGTTTGAAGGTGGCAAAAAGCTCCACGGGAAGCAGCAATGACGTGCTGATAACCGCCATCCATTCGGCCCAAATCTTATTGAATAACAGGCCGAGTCCCTCGGTCAGGAAGACGGTCGCATAAAGCGCGGCGCCGACCGCCAAGCCGACGAGGGTTTTCACTTTCAGCCCCAAAACGCTGTTAACGATCCAATCGCCAATGTGCTTACGAAAGGGACCCGCCGCAAGGTCTGTGACCCAGTCGGTGACCCACTGCGTAACCGTGTCGTTTACCGTGGGGTTGGTGAGCCAGATTGCGGTGACTGCCATGAGAATGAGCAAGCTGGCCTTGAAGAGCTTGAACACCCCGATCAGGATGACGATCGTCCGGCCGTTTAGGCGAGGAGAATGCGCAGCATGTGCCGTCGCGGTGGTCATGGCGTTGAATAGTATACACGATTAGGCCATTCGTCGCGTGGAGGGCGAGGCCAAATAAATCCCGCGCCGTTTACGCCGACAAATCGGCCGCAGTTATGTAGGACGGGCTTCAGCCCGTCACCGGCGCTGGCTGAGGGAACGCCAAGAAGCACGGCGCCTTTTACGCCGACAACTCGGCCGCCGCTACTGGCTGTCCCAGCGCCGCGATCAGGCATGCGGCGATCACGCGATGTCCCGCGGCGCTTGGGTGCGTGCCGTCGGAGCAGAGGACTTGGTTGGCCGGGTGGGAATCCAGCGCTTCGCCGAAACGGATCAACTGCAATTGCAAATCTCTCGCCACCTCGGCCGCCTTGGCGCGGTAGGGGATGAGATGCTTGTCGCTCTCGGCCTGCCCGCCGCCGCGCTCAAGAAGAGCGGGAATATCCTTGCCGGTGAGTTTGGCGACATACGGACCTTTCAAGGCAAAGCAGTGATTGGGCCAATCCGTGAGAATCACCGAAGCGCCGATCTCTATCAGCCGTGCGCAAATCAGGCGCATGTTGCTCTCGTATTTTTCCATGCTCACGCGGCTGCGGGCGATTTTTCCGTCGCTGAGGACAAACCGCTTCCAGTCCATGTCGGCGTCGGAGCCGCCGATCATCAGGAGCACGCGCTTAGGCTGATGGCGGGCGATGATCTGCTCGAGTTCCTGCCGCACGGAAACCGAATTGCGGTAGACCTCCGCGTCGATGCGAATGTCCAGTGTCGGCATCGCTGCCTTGAGAAGATCAACGCAGGTCGGCTGCACGTATTCGACGATATCGGTGCCACGGATCTCAGCCGCGCCCAGGGGAATGCTGTCGCCGATGATCAGGAGCGGCGAGGTTGTGTTCTCATTTTTCACAGAGTCAGACCAGTTGTTCATGGACGACTCCTTCTGGCGCCTCGTCGTCTGCCTCGATTTGCGGGCCATGGCGGCGGTCCACCATGCGCTTTAATTTTCGGCCGGTGCGGATGGTTCCCGGGGAATGCACGCACAAGCGCATCTCGAATATCCCTAAGGCCAGGTTTTTCATCAGATCGGGATACAGGTCCGTCGCTGATCGTTTGATTTCATCAAACAGCGCATGCTCGTCCGCGCGGGTCGTCTCGACATTTATCTCCAGAATCTCGCGCACGCCTTGCAGGCGGAAAACGATCTGGAAATCCAGGCCCAGCCCGGAAATCGGTCGCAGGATATTCTCAAACATCAGGGGATAAAGATTTCCTCCAGAGGCGACAACCAACTCATCGCGCCGGCCGCGCAGTTTTTCGATCCGCGGCGCGGGAATGCCGCAGGGGCATGGCGAAAGCCAGCGGGTCACGTCGCGCGTGCGATACCGGATCAGCGGCATGGTTTTTCGCTGTAATGTGGTGAAGACAAGCTCACCATATCCGTTCTCGTCCGCCTCAATGATCTCGGGGAAAAAATCGACCGTATCGAGGTGATACCCTTCGTGGTGCTGGCATGGCTGAAACGCCATGGAAACGCCTTGCTCAACGCTGCCGTAGCACATTTTTACCTGGCAGCCGTTCCAGACGCGCTTGATCCAGGCGACGGCCTCGGCGGGCATTTCCTCAGCGCCGCCGATCATGAGCTTGAGGTTTCCCCCGCCGTCGCGCTCGGCCAGTTCGGTCAGGCGTATCAGCCAGGTCGGCTCGCCCATGACCACGTTAAAGCGATACTGCTTCATCCGCCGCCAAACTTCGACCGGGTCTACTTTCCCAAACGCCAGGCAGAAGTTTCCCGCTCCCATCAGCCCGTAATGGGCCAGCATCCCGGGAATCCAGATGGAAAAGTCAAAGGCATTGGCGACGCGATCCTGCGGCGACAAGCCCATCAGCCGCAACCCCGCAGCCATAACGTGTCCCATGGCATCCAGTTCGCGCTTATTGAAATAAACCTGCTTGTTGCGGCCGCTGGTGCCGGAGGATTCAAACACTATCGTCGGCGCTTCGCACAAAAATTCCTCGGGATTCGCGACCAGCTCATCCGGCGTCGTATAAAAATCCTTCAAATCGGCCGGTGTCCGCACCGCGCGGGGATTGATTCCATGTTTCGCAAACGCCTTGCGATAAAACGGCGAGCGCTCGCCGGCGAATCGCACGGTCCGCCGAAATCGCTCCAGGCTGAGATGGTCGGACAGCCACGCCGGCGCCGTGCGATACAGCGAACCCATCGCTTCGGGCGAGAGGCGCGAGCAAAAGGCGTCGGTAATGGAACTGAGAATCATAAGAGGATTATTTTCATGCGACAGCGGCCATGGCTTCATCAATCGCGCGAACAGCAACGTCCCCATCCTCATGCGTGTGCGCCGCCGAAACAAACCAACAAGCCAGGCCGGAACTGTTGGCATGGATTCCGCGGACGAGAAGCTCCTGCCGGAATGCGCCATACCGCACTGTGTCGGCGGCGAACAAATCGCGGTAATGCCGCGGCTGCCCGGAAATAAAAATGACCTGGAACATCGACCCCAGCCCCTGCACCACGCACGGCACGCGATAATCCCGCCCCGCGCGCCGGATCGCCTCCATCAGCCTCTCCCCATGCCCGCGCAATCGCTCCTGCACGTCTTCGCGAGCCAAATTGCGAAGCGTCGCCAGCCCCGCCGCCGCGCAAATCGGATTGCCGTTGTATGTGCCCCCATGTTTGACGACGTTAGCCGCCACGGGGGCCATGAATTCTTTGCGGCCGGCAAACGCGGCCAGGGGCATTCCGCCGCCGAGCGCCTTGGCGAAGGCCGTTAAATCGGAGGGAATCCCAAGCAATTCCTGAGCGCCGCCGGGGGCGACGCGAAACCCGGTGACAATCTCATCGAAGATCAGCAGTATTCCCCGCCGCGTGCATTCCTCGCGCAGCAATTCCAGGAACCCTTCCTGCGGCATCATGCAGGCGTTGTTCGCCACGATCGGTTCGGCCACCACCGCCGCCAATTCATGCTGATGCCGGTTGAGAATATCCTTTAGAATCTCCGGCGAATTCCAGGGGCAGATGATCACATCGCTCACCACGCCGCCGGGAGTTCCGCGCGAGTGGGCGACAGACTGCGGCGATTCCAACTCGCCCGCATCCTGCTCGCCGGGCCGATTGCTGACGGCCAGCACGTCCACCCAGCCGTGGTAATGCCCCTCGAATTTGAGGACTTTATTCTTGCCAGTGAATCCGCGCGCCGCCCGCACCGCGCCGCAGATCGCCTCAGACCCGCTGTTGGCCAGCCGCACCAGTTCGGCGGATTTCACCATGCGATGAATCTGTTCGGCCAGTTCGACTTCAACGGTGTTGCAGGTGCCGAACATCGTGCCAAGCCGCGCCTGGCGCGCGATCGTCTCGGCGATTTGCGCGTCGGCATGGCCGAGGATGGCCGAGCCGTAGCCGAGGAGATAATCGATGAACTGATTGCCGTCGGCGTCCCAGATGCGCGAGCCTTGGCCGCGGCTGATGTAAAGCGGATAGTTCAAGTCGCCGCAAGTGGTTGCGCGGGCGCTGGAGCTGATTCCGCCGGCCAGGGACCGTCCGGCCCGTTCAAACCAGCGGCGCGAGCTTTCCGTTGAAGAGGGAGCTAAGCCGAGGGTGGATTTGGCGGACGGCGCGTCGGATTTGGTTCGGCCGACAGTCACTTCCCTGTGAACGGCCGTTTTTGGCGCTTCCGTATTTGGTCTGAGCATAGCAAAACGCGACCCGATTAACGTTGCCTTACTGGAACGGGGTTCAAGCGTCCTGCACAAATATTTCAGGCGGCCCCAAGAGCGCGCGCAAGTTACGGTGGGATGAGTGGCTGAACGGTTACGGTCGTATTACGATTTTGTAATTTGATTGTTATTGCTGGACCCCGCAAAAAATCGTCGCCAAGCGGGCAAATTGTTCGGCTGTTTCGGCAACTTGCCGCAAATCGATGAATTCATCGACCGCGTGCGCCTGGGCCAGGTCGCCCGGTCCCCACACCAGGGTCGGCGTGCCCAACAGGCGCGCGCGCAAGCCCGCTTCACATCCCGAGTTAAAGCCAGACCACTTCTCAACGCCCGCCGCCTGCGCTGCGGCCTGGCAAAGCTCGCTGTCGATGTGCGTCGAATGCCCGTGATACCGCTCCACGATCTGCACCGAAAAATCCTCGCGCTTGCCGCCGGCGCGAAGCAATTCGTCCAAAACGGTATTGGCGAACAGCGCAGCCCAGGCGTCCAGATCGTCACCGGGCAAGAGTTCGAGGTACCCGGCGCACACACAACGATCGCAAATCATCCCCTGCCATTGCCCGCCGTGAATCGAGTCCGGCGTGATCGGCCGCATGAGCGGATGCTCGTCAAAGAGCGGATCGGCCTGCCGGTCGTTCCAGCGTGATTCCAGTTCCTTCAGCACGGCCAAGACGCGCGGCACGTGAGCCAGGGCATCGCGCCCGAGCCATTTGACTGTTCCATGCACGGCCTGACCGAGGCAGGCAATCTCAAACCGCAATCCCCCGCGCGATGCGGGACAGGGCAGCCCCCGAGTCGGCTCAAGAACGACGACCCCATCCCCGCTCCATCCCCGCGCGACGCTGGTGAGCGTGCCCAATCCGACGCAATCTTCCTCGCCGGGGATCAGTTCGAGAAGGACGTCGCCGGCCAGTGGCTGTCGCATATCCTTCAGCGCGGCAATGGCCCAGAGCGCGCTGACCAGCGGGCCTTTGGTGTCGCATGCTCCTCGTCCGAACAATCGCCCTTCGTGGACGCGCCCTGACCAGGGTCCGAATTGCCATCGCGCGGCATCCGGCGCGCCAACCACGTCTGAGTGTGCATTGAAAAGAAGGCTGGGACCTTCCCCTGCGCCGGGGAGGCGAATGACCAGCGTCGGACGGCCGGCCAGCGGAATGAACTTGGGAGGCAGCGGCCCAAACCTTAGCAGCTCATCCTCATCCGCCTGCCACAGATCACATTCCAGTCCCTGCCGGCGGGCATATTCGCGCACATATTCAACCAGCGCCTTTTCCTGCCCGCTGACACTTGGAATCGCGACAAGATCACCGAGCAATTCAATCATCTCCCCCGTTCGCGCGGCGATGGTTTCGTGAAGGTCGAACATCAGTCGGTCCATTGCCGCGAGAGCGCGGCGGCGACGTCGAGGAGCGTCTTGAACGGCACAAACGGCCTGCCTTCGCGCTTGAGCGCCTCGGCGAGCGCGCCTTTGGCAAAGATGCAATCCATTTTTCGAGCCGGGCACAGATCGCTGCGCCCGTCGCCGACGTAAATGGACCTCCTCCCGCCGGCTGACAGTTCGGTGATCGAAGCGCATTTGCAATGTGCCGCCGCCGATTCGCAATCCGGCCGATGCAGAGGGCATTGCAGCGCCATTCGATCCTCCCGGCGTTCAATCGTATTGGAGCGAACCGGGAGGCTCACGCCATGTCGCGCCAGGATGCGGGCGATGAAAGTATCAACGCCGTCGCTGACGATCGCGCGGGGAACCGCGAAGCGGTCGAGCAATTTAAGCAGGGGGACCAGCCCTGGGTCCAATTCCACGATGTCGAGAAACGATTCCAATTCAGCGTCGCCCACGCTGACCAGGGCGAGTTGCCGCTCGAGGCATTGACGCGAGCCGATCTCCCCCGCTTGCCACAGACGCTCAGCCATTTCCCAGGAATCATCGACGGCGTACCGTACCAGAAGATCGTCCACGAGATCGCCGCGGGTGATGGTGCCGTCGAAATCGAGCCAGACCTGCGCGTGCTGGGGGCCGGGAATGAGCATCATGCCGCGCTTCCCGCCTGGAATCGCAATACAAATTGGCCGAATCCCACCGCCTGTTTATGCAGCCGCTGCGCGATGGCGGCATCGGTCAGTTCGCCCTTTTCGTTGAACCTGGAACGGATGTCGGGAATAAAAACCCGGTCGGGAAATACGTGGGCATTGCGGTAGTGAAATATCTGGATGAGCTGTTCGACGGACCGGACGGCGCCCCAGGCGCCGTTGGCCTCGCCGACAAAAGCCACGGGTTTATGCTCAAAACTTTCAGGGAATTTCAGCATGTCGATGAAGTACTTAAGGACACCGGGAAATGAGCCATTGTATTCGGGCGTCACAATGTGCAACCCCGACGCCGCGAGCACCCGCTGCTGAATCGCCACCATCGGCGGCGGTTTGTTGGTGTAAGCCGAAGAGTCGAATATCTCCGGGGGCAATTCGGTCAGGGGGAAAACCTCCGCGGGGGTTTTGGCATTCTGGTATTCAGTCTCCAGTATCCGCGCGATGCGCATCGCATTGGACTGCGCTCGATTGGTTCCGCTGATAACGAGGATTGGACCATTGGACATTGTGCAACTCCGGCACGTAAGCGCCGATTTTATCGGTGTAAAAAGGCCAATCATAGGCGCTTCCGGCCACGGGCGAAAGTGGGTATCCTGAGCTTGCTTTGCCCCTGTTTCGGCAAAACGCGAATATCGGAGATCTCCCATTGAGTAAACGTATCTTCGTCACCGGCGGGGCCGGATTCATCGGCTCTTCCCTGGTAGACCGCCTCCTGAGCCAGGGAAATGCCGTCACCGCTTACGATAACCTCTCGACAGGCCAGGTGCGTTTTCTCGATCAGGCCCGCCAATCGCCCAATTTCCAGTTCATCCAAGGTGATCTGCTGGACCTGCCGGCCCTGAAGAAGGCCGTCGCCGGACATGAGACGATCTTTCATCTCGCGGCCAACGCCGACGTGCGTTTTGGCCTGGAGCATCCCGACCGCGACCTCCAGCAAAACACCATCGGCACATTCGATGTTCTCGAAGCCATGCGCGCCGCCGGCGCAAGGACCATCGCCTTTTCCTCCACGGGTTCCGTCTACGGCGAAGCCAACGTCTTCCCGACCCCGGAGAATTACGCCTTCCCCATCCAGACCTCCCTCTACGCCGCCAGCAAACTCGCCGGCGAAGGTTTGATCGAGGCGTACGCCAATGGCTTTGGCTTCCGCGCCTACATCTTCCGCTTCGTTTCGATCCTCGGCGAGCGCTACTCCCACGGCCACGTCTTCGATTTCTATCGCAAACTCCTCGCCGACCCGACTGAAATCGAAGTCCTCGGCGACGGCAAGCAGCAAAAGAGCTATCTGTACATTCAAGATTGCCTCGACGCGGTTTTGACTGTCATGGAAACGGCGCACGAGCCGGTGAATATTTTCAATCTGGGCCGCGACGATTACACCAACGTCGATCAATCCCTCGGCTGTATCTGCGAGGAACTGGGCCTGAATCCGCGCCGGCGCTACACCGGCGGCAAGCGTGGCTGGGTGGGCGACAGCCCCTTCATTCTGCTGGACGCGGCTCGCGCTAAATCGCTGGGCTGGTCAGCCAAATGGACGATCCTCGATGCCGTGCGGCAGACAGTCCGCTATCTCCGCGATAATCAGTGGCTGCTGGAGGTCCGCTCATGAATGTCGCCATTGTCGGCTGCGGGCTCATCGGCCAAAAGCGGCTTAAGGCGCTGGGCGCTCACCGTCTGGTGGCGGCGTCGGATGTGCAAATCGACCGAGCGCGGAAGTTGTCGCAGGGCGTTTCGCCGGCGCCGACTGTTTCGGCCGACTGGCGCGAGATTGTCCGCCGCGAGGATGTGAACATCGTCATCGTCGCAACGACGAATGACGCCCTGGCGGAAATCACCCTCGCCGCCGTCCAGGCTGGCAAACATGTGCTGGTCGAGAAACCCGCCGCGCGCAATGCGGCTGAGCTTGAGCCGGTCATCACCGCGGCAAAAGCAAAAGGCGTCGTCGTCAAAGTCGGCTTCAATCACCGCTTTCATCCCGCCCTCTGGAAAGCCAAGGAAATCTTCGATTCGGGGCAATGCGGACCGCTCATGTTCATGCGCGGCCGCTACGGCCACGGCGGGCGCGTCGGTTATGACCGCGAGTGGCGCGCCGATCCGGCGATTGCCGGCGGCGGCGAAATGCTTGACCAGGGAGTGCATCTCGTTGATTTGTCGCGCTGGTTCGCGGGGGATTTCACTCGCGTCAGCGGCCAGGTCGGCACGTTTTTCTGGGACATGCCCGTCGAGGACAACGGCTTTGCCATCCTCACCACCGCCAAGGGCCAGGTTGCCTTCCTGCACGCCAGTTGCTCGGAATGGAAAAACCTCTTCTGCCTGGAGATCTATGGCCGGACCGGCAAGCTCCAGATCGATGGCCTGGGCGGCAGCTACGGCGTTGAGCGCCTTTCCTTTTACAAAATGCTCCCGGAAATGGGCCCGCCGCCGACAACCATCTGGGAATTTCCCGGCGAAGACAAAAGCTGGAATCTAGAATTCGCCGATTTTCTCGACTGCATTGACAACCACCGCGCCCCCTGCGGCGATTTGCATGACGCGATCGCGGCGTTGCGCGTGATTGAGGAACTCTATTCCATTTCGCCCAAGCCGGGCGGGAGCCGCGCATGATTATCACCCGAAGCCCGCTGCGAATTTCCCTCGGAGGCGGCGGCACCGATCTCCCGTCCTATTACCGCCGTCACAGCGGTTTCCTCATGGCCGCGGCCATCGACAAATATGTTTACATCACGCTACATCAGACCTTTCAGAAAGGTCTGATTCTCAAATACTCCAAGATGGAACAGGTCGAGGAAATCGAACAGGTGCAGCATCCGATCATCCGCGAATCCATGAAGTTCATGAATATGACCGACCCGCATCTGGAGATCACTTCCATGGCCGACATCCCCGCCGGGACGGGGCTGGGTTCCAGCGGGAGTTTCACCACCGCGCTGTTGAAAGCATTGCACATCCATGAAAAGCGCATCGTTCCCACCCATGAACTGGCCGAGCAGGCCTGTACCGTGGAAATCGAAAAACTCAGCGAGCCTGTTGGAAAACAAGACCAATTCATCGCCGCATACGGCGGCGTCACCTGCTTCCAGTTTCTTCCCAACGACAAGGTCGAAGTGACTCCGCTGAAGGTTGATTCCCAGACGCTCTACAATCTGGAAGACAATCTCCTCATGTTCTTCACCGGCTACAGCCGCTCGGCTTCGAGCATCCTCAAGGACCAGGACGAGCGGAGCAAAAAGCACGATTCCTCGATGATCGACAATCTCCATTTCACCAAGGACCTGGGATACAAGAGCAAAGAGGCCCTCGAGGCCGGCGACCTTCGAGCCTTTGCCGGACTGATGAAAATCCATTGGGAGCATAAGCGCCAGCGCGGCGGCGCAATGAGCAACCCTGACATCGACCGCTGGTACGAATTGGCCATGGCCAACGGCGCTCTCGGCGGCAAGGTCGTCGGCGCCGGCGGCGGCGGATTCCTCATGTTTTACAGCGAAGAAAAGACGCGCCTGCGGCAGGCGCTCAATGAGGCCGGACTGCGCGAGGTGCGCTTTCGCTTTGATTTTGAAGGCACGCGCGCGGTGGCGCAATGAAGCCGACGGCGCGGGGAGCTTTGCGCGTCCTCGTCAGCGCCGGCCTGCTGGC
>JBEKYH010000050.1:0-15964 GCA_049511115.1 Tepidisphaeraceae bacterium
GCGCAGCCTTGAAGCTGCTATCGAGGCAGTGGCCGACGCCGTGGCTGTCTCCATGCGCTGCCAGCGATCGCTGCGCTCACCGACGCCAAGCGTCATCCTATTACCGGACTCGGATGACGAGAGGAATTGGCTAAACGCGAGAAACGGGATCGCTCGGCAAACCAGGACGATCCCAGCGGGTTGCCCAAGGATCCCGTTCACCAAATTGGAGGATATCCAAAAAGACAGGCCGGATGGTATTGCTTTGCTGGCCGAGGCATTGGCTCACCCACACGCAAGTGGGCGGTTTCACGAATTGTTTCGCGTTTTCGAACGAGCGTTTCGCA
This sequence comes from Tepidisphaeraceae bacterium, assembly GCA_049511115.1. GTDB lineage: Bacteria > Planctomycetota > Phycisphaerae > Tepidisphaerales > Tepidisphaeraceae > JBEKYH01. The sequence continues at coordinate 327 of JBEKYH010000050.1, forward strand.
TTGATTGTGGGCATTTGGGTACGCCCCTGTCGACTTTTCTTTCCAGTGTGCCGCTCGGTTATACATTGGATGAGGTCAACTCGTGGATTAAGATTCGTGGACCGATTACGCACGCTGATGTGAGGAAGACGTTCCTACTGGAACGAGACGCGTTTCCCGTCATCCATCGGATGGAGCAAGCGGCATTTGATGTGGTCTTCAATAAGAAGACCTGGCGTGACGTATCAACTGAGCGCGTAGATCGTTGGCGAGCAGATTGGGGAACGACAGACTCCCAATCGGGTATCTACGTAACGCAAGGGCGGGATGCAAGACCCGCTTTCCATCTTTCAGACGAATATGGCGTATACCCATGGGACCTGTCCGCGTGCTTTAACAACCCGCCCCCGACTTGGTGGTACGGACGAAAACAGAGTGGTCCACTTAACCAGAAGCCGTCAGGGATTGTGGAAGCCCATAAATCATAGTTATTTGGGGTCCGCCCGGTGGACTGAGACATCAGCTTTGTCCCTCAATCCGGACGCTTTGCCCTGTAACGTATAGGTCTGCGCTCAACCATGTCTCCCTCGCCCATCGAACTCGACGGCTCCCTCGGCGAAGGCGGCGGCCAGATCCTTCGGACGACTCTTGCCCTCTCCATGTGCACGGGCCAGGCCTTCCGCATTTCGAACATCCGCGCCGGGCGCGAAAAGCCCGGCCTGCTGCGGCAGCATCTGACGGCGGTCAGCGCGGCCGCGGCGATCTGCGGGGCGACCATCGATGGCGCGGCGATATCCTCCCGGGAGCTTTCGTTTTCGCCGGGGAAGATCAAAGCCGGCGAATACGCCTTTTCCATCGGATCAGCCGGCAGCACGACGCTGGTTTTGCAGACGGTGTTGCCGGCGCTGTTGACGGCGGATGGGCCTTCGTCGCTGGTCCTCGAGGGCGGCACGCATAATCCCCATGCCCCGCCGATTGATTTTTTGCAGCTCGCGTTTTTGCCCCTGATCAACCGCATGGGACCGAGCGCGAATGTGACGCTGGAGCGCGCGGGGTTTTATCCCGCTGGCGGCGGGCGAGTCCTCGTAGCGATCAAGCCAACGGCGAAGCTGTCGCCGCTTCATTTGCTCAAGCGCGGCGAGATCAAGCGCCGCTTGGCCAAGGCGGTCGTCGCGGCATTGCCCGGCGAGATTGCCAAACGGGAACTGGAAAAGATCGAGAAAATGCTCGGCTGGACCGGCGAGCAATTGCAGATTCGCCAGCTCCCCAAGGAATGGGGACCAGGAAATCTCCTGACCCTGGAGATCGAAAGCGAAAACGTGACGGAAGTTTTCACCGGCTTTGGCATGAAAGGCGTGACCGCCCAGGCCGTCGCCGAACAGGCCGCCCAGCAGGCCCGCCGCTATCTCGCGGCGAATGTGCCGGTCGGTGAGAACCTCGCCGATCAGCTTTTGCTGCCCCTGGCCCTTGCCGGAGGCGGGTCGTTTGCGACCCAATCGCCGACGCGGCACACGCGAACGAACATCGATGTCATCGCGCGATTTCTGCCCGTGAATATTTCATTGACGGAAACCACTCGCGACGCGTGGCGGATCGACGTAAAGGCATCAAACAACACTCAACTATAGAATTCTCGAAACTTTTCTCTTGCTTTTTTCGAACTACACGCAATAATTCAATTGATCGGCACGTTGTGTCGATGGAGATATCCATGAGACAGTTTTTGCAATTTACAAAACCAGCAAGCGAAGGCATGACTCGTTGCCCCGCCATTTGGCGGCATGAAGCATCAAGTCAAGCCCCGCTTAATCTGCGCGATTATACGCGCATATACCCCTCCTAGCCTTTGCCGGCCGGGAGTTCTTCCCGGTCGAAAGTAATCCTTACTATAGAACCGGGAAGAAGTTGGCTCGAAGTCGAGCGATTGGTCCGTGGTTGCATTCCACGATGGCCTAGTCTTAGTTTGCGCCTGTGCGGCGCTGGAGATACGGCGATGACACAAGCGAGCGTGACAGCGATGCGGGTGCGGAGTGTTCGCCAGGCGGTCGCATGTAGGGAAAAAGTACGCTTTTCGTGAGAATAACCATGGATACTGAGGTAGAGACAAAATTCGAGAGGATGGGAGCGCGGCTCAAAATAACGGTCGTTCCCGTCAGCGCGCGGCTCGGAAACGATTGGCGCGTTTCTAAGGCCGAGGACCGCAAGCGCCCCGTCACAGTGGATATTCGCCGTGACAATAAAGGCGAGTACTTCGAGTTGCGGCATCGCAGCAACGTAAGTGTGCAGGTCCTTGATGTCCGTTCCTCGGATCGGCACCTGCTATTGATGGTGCGCGGGCCGGGGCAGGATCGAAGCAAGCCCGTCAAGAGCCGCTTTCTTTGCGGTCACGATGAGCGAGCCTGGTTTGTCGCGGCAGTTCCCGAACACGCCCGCGCGAGTAATGTTCAAGGCGCAAAGGACGCACTGAAGCCGCAGGAAGTATGGGCCGCGATAGATACCTTTGGCGTTGCCGGAACGGATCGCGACCGGCGTCGGACTGATGCGTTCATTCGCCAGGGCGAGTGGTTCTTTGTGCCCAATGCACGACTGAAGGTGAGCGAGCAGTATGTGCTTCATAACGAGCCGATCCGCCGTGGAAGCGGCAAGCCCCACATATGCCAGTTCGTCTACCGAACCGGCGGGCAGCAGGTATACGTCTCGTCGGCATATCCCAATGGATTGTCGGTAAGCCAGTACCAAGGGCTGTCCCAGACTGAGCGAGGGTCGCAGCGATGGCGGACCATGGTCCGGGATGCACGGGTTTACGCCAAAGGCGCCATCCGGCATCGAGATCACAAGACCGTCTGGCTCGATTGCTGGCACCTGGTCGTTATGAACACCGAGACGCAGGCGCAGGCAATGCGGCATGTCGCCTTCCTCGACTGACTCACAGGAATTCAGCGGTCGCGCTGTTAGCTCAGAGGCAGAGCAGTCGCCCGATAAGCGACAGGTCGGAGGTTCGAAACCTTCACGGCGCATTGAGCAGGCATGGCTTGTCGCATACGCACTGGTAGCTCAATTGGATTTAGAGCTCCGGTCTACGAAACCGGAGGTTGAAGGTTCGAATCCTTCCCGGTGCATGATCGAGCGAAGTGATTGTATTTACTGTAGTTGCAATAGAACGCACTCGTAGCTCAATGGCGGAGCCGCCGGCTCTTAACCGGACGGATGCAGGTTCAAGTCCTGCCGGGTGCATGTGGCCGCTTGGCGGCCACGGAGGAGTAGAGCAGTAGAACAGTGGAGCAGGTAGAGAAGACCAGGATGAAAGGAAATGGTGGCGCGATGGAAACGAGAAGGAAACGGTGCGTCTAACTTTGCACCGGTAGCTCAACGGATCAGAGCAACCCTCTTCTAAAGGGTCGGTTGTGGGTTCGAATCCCTCCCGGTGTATCGCGGCCTAGCCGCGATAGAGGGGAGAGAGTGGAAAGTAGAAAGTGGAGAAGAAAAGGCTTTCGCACTGCCCGGAGCAGTGTTGTCAGCCGAACGATCTCTCCCCGGTCTACTTTCTACTCTCTACTTTCTTCGCGACTGGCGAAGCACCGGTAGCTCAACGGCAGAGCCACCGCCTTTTAAGCGGATGGGTGTGGGTTCGAGTCCCGCCCGGTGCAGTTGCGGCCTTGTGGCCGCAAAGAAAGTAGAGGGTAGAGAGTCGAAAGTAGATTGAGGCGGCAAATCGACTCTCGACTTTCTCCTCTCTACTTTCTAGCTCCGAAGGAGCTCGCGGTTCAGTAGCCCAACGGCAGAGGCGCCTGACTCAGAATCAGGTTAGTGCAGGTTCGAATCCTGCCTGAACCATTGACGTTGTTGCGGTAGCTCAATTGGACAAGAGCGCGGCTCTCCGAAGGCCGAGGTTAAGGGTTCGAATCCTTTCCGCGACGTGGAAACCTGGGCCCGTCGTCTAACGGGAAGACTCCTGGCCTGCAACCAGGAAATGAGGGTTCAACTCCCTCCGGCGTCCATTGAGCGGGATGCTTCGGTAGCCCAAGTTGGCAGACTTCGGCGAGCTCAGTCGAGCCGCGGCGCGTGATCGAGAGTCACGTTGTTGCAGGTTCGAGTCCTGCCCGGAGCATTTTGAATGTTGAGCCGCGGTAGCCCAACGGCAGAGGCGGCGGTCTCAAGAACCGTTTGTGTGTGGGTTCGAATCCCACCCGCAGCAGTGGCCGCCTCGCGGCCACAGAGCAGTGGAGCAGTAGAACAGTTGAGCAGTAGAGAAGATGCAGAAGAGGCGAAAAGCTTGAATCGTAGAACGGCGTTCGGCCGCGCGGCGGTCTGCTGCTCTATTGTTCTACTGATCTGAATTGCGGAGTTGAGAGAACCCTAAGAGGTGCCATATGAATAGCGGTTCATCACAAAGTTCCAACGACGGCTCCGCATTACGGAGGGTTGGCTGAACTGGCAAAGCACCCGTCTCGAAAACGGGCAGACCTTCGGGTCATGGGGGTTCGAATCCCTCACCCTCCGTTCGACTCGCTGCGCTCGCTCACGGCAGGCCGCTCGATAGGTCTGCCCTGAGCGAGCGCAGCGAGCCGCAGGGAGGGTTGGCAGAGTGGCTTAATGCACCGCATTGCTAACGCGGACGGCTCAGAAATGGGTCGCGGAGGTTCGAATCCTCCACCCTCCGATCCCGACTTCGTCGGGATAGAGGGGAGAGAGTGGAAAGTGGAAAGTAGAGAAAACCGAGGCGGCTTTTCGTCCGAGCAGCGTGGGCGGCCGAACGCTCTCTCTCCCCGGTCTACTTTCTACTCTCTACTTTCCCTCGGGAAACTGCAGGCTCTTTGACAACCAAATATCCGATCTCGTCGCCATAGCTCAGCGGAACGAGCGCCCGGTTGTCAACCGGAAGGTCATGGGTTCGACTCCCATTGGCGGCGTTACGTGGATTTAGCTCAGACGGTAGAGCGGAGGTCTGAAGAGCCTCTTGGCCTGGTTCGATTCCAGGAATCCACATCGCGGCTTCGGCCGCGATCGAGGTCGCCGCAGCGACCGGTCTACTCTCTACTTTCTACTTTTCTTCGCGTCGGTAGTTCAGCGGTGGAACGCCGCTTTGCCAAGGCGGAGGCCCCATCGGACCAAAGTCGTTCGATTCCCGGCCGGCGCAATGGATCGAAGCAGTGGTAACTCAATCGGCAGAGTGCCGGTCTTCCAAACCGGAGACGTGGGTTCGATTCCCGCTCACTGCATGAATGTCGCGGACTCAAGGCCACGGTAGCTCAACGGACAGAGCAGTCGTCTCGTAAACGACCGGTTGCTGGTTCAACTCCAGCCCGCGGCTCTTGCTGAAATTCGGGTGTGTAGCTCAACGGCAGAGCAGAGGCCTCATAAGCCTCAGGTTGTTGGTTCGATTCCAACCATCACCCAGTCAGGGATAGTTCAACTCGGTAGAACATCCGGCTCTGAACCGGACGGTTGGAGGTTCGAATCCTTCTCCCTGAATTGAAGCGGCTGGTCAATCTGAGCTGTAGTTTAACCGGTAACAACGCCGGTCTTTGAATCCGGAGATCGTGGTTCGAATCCACGCGGCTCAAATGGCGAGGATACGTATCGAGGATACCCATGTAGCTCAATCGGTAGAGCGCGCGGCCGTTAACCGCGTCTATGGTGGTTCGAATCCATCCGTGGGTGCTGAGCCGCGCGAGGGAATAGAGCGTTGAGAGTGGAAGGTAGATCGTCGCGCCGACTTCTACGAACTGTTTTTCACGTTCTCGCGCGGCCTTGCTCCCGTCGTCCAACGGTCAGGATGCCCGGCCTTCAACCGGAAAATGTCGGGTTCGATTCCCACCGGGAGCATCGCGGGCATTTCAGCGTGTGGCGCAGTTTGGCAGCGCGCGTGCCTCGGGCGCACGAAGTCGAAGGTTCGAATCCTTCCACGCTGACTGTTATCAGAAGCGTAGGTGGCAGAATGGCTATGCAGCGGGCCGTAACCCCGCCGTCTTTTAGACTTATGGGGGTTCGATTCCCTCCCTACGCATTGCGACCAACGGTCGCAATCGAGGTCGCCGCCGCGACCGGTCTACTGCTCCACTGTTCTATTGCTCTGTGATTGACGCGCCGGAAGTTCCAATGGCGGAACCCCCGCCTCCAAATCGGGAGATGGCAGGTTCGATCCCTGCCCGGCGTGCTGATTTTCGACCACGTGACCGAGCGGCCAGGTGCGGGCCTGCAAAGCCCGAAGGAGGGCAAGCCCTCCGAAACACAGGTTCGATTCCTGTCGTGGTCTGTGTGGCCGTAGCTCAACTGGACAGAGCACCGGGATGTGGCCCCGGTGGTTGTGAGTTCAAATCTCACCGGTCACCCTGATTCGCCACGTCATGCGGGCGCCGATCAGCGCGGCCCGGGAGCGGCGCCGGTCGGCTCCACAACGTCACCCGGATTTGCGCCGGGAATGTTGGAGATCGTGGGCATCGCAGGCGCCTTGTAGTTTGGTGGCCGCGTCGAAGGCCACAGGGCATTCGCCTGATCGGCCGTCAGCGTAACGTCGGGATTGAATTTGTCCCCAGCGGCATAGTCCAGCAACGAGCGGCGAAGCTGCTTGGCCACGGAACTCTGCAAGTCCCCCTGAAGATTAATGGCGCTGACCAGCAACTTGCCGGCGCCGACCTTGCATTCAAAGATCAACCCAAGTTTGTAGCCTCGGTTCCAATCGTCGATGACTTGCACGGTGGGCTGGAGTTGGGGCGGAGCATCTTCGACATTAATGCCATTGACCTTGCCGCTGACGAGGTCCGTCCATTGCCAGTCGCAGAAATCCTGGGTGGGAAATTCCGCCAGGGCCGGGCTCTTGGCATCCACTAAAAGTCCCAAGAATCCCGTGGGCGACAGACCGCGCCCGGTGTTATTCATCACGCGATTCCAGAAAATCGGGCGATTGGCCAGCGGCGGGCAAGTAGCATCCAGCATCGCGGCAGGCGGCGTGAACAGCACGTTACCGCCCTTGGCCAGGGTTGCCTGGGCATCTTTCCAGTCGTTGGTGACCAGAATATTCGCAGGCGCCGACGCGTCGATCTGATCGGAATACAGCCAGAAATTCCAGTCGTTTTCGATCGTTGGTGTCGGGCCAGTCAATCCGACAACGAGTTTATATTCTCTGGGGGCGGTGAGTTTAGAAATGTCCGTGGTGATGGTGCCGAGGGAAATACCTTTGCCGATGGGAATGTCTCGGCCGTCAAGGGTTCCCTGAGCGGCAACGTTGCCGGAAAGGTCGACAATCTTCCAATATGGCGCCGCGCCAGTGATGGGCCCCTCGGAATAGTTGGCGATTTCAACGGGAATGGAAAACGTGTCGCTGGTGCGGTAGACGTAATTCCGCATGCGGGCCAGGACCACGACCGGCGCGCAGAACCGATGAAATTCCTCGGCCGTAACGTAACCCTTGGGTTGCCAGAACGTATCCAGTACACCAATGAGAGCGCCGCCCTGGCCGAGATAGTCATGAAGGTCGAGAAGTTGGATACCGGACAGGCCCTTGGTGCGCAGGTTGGCTTCGATTTCCTGCTTGTAGCATTGGACTTGGAACTCGCCGGATGCATGGGCCAGTTGTTTGTTCTCTGCCAGCACGCCATGTTCGGCGGCAAAGTCGCGCCAGATTTCATAATTGCCAGGCTGGAGATAGCCGGTGAACTTCTTGATCACATCAAAATCGGGATACGCGCACCACTGGCCGACTTCATGCCCCAGCGCGGGAATGGTTGAGTTACGCAAGCCGCGCGAATAATCCAAGCCAAACCAGCCAGTCGGTCCGCGTACCGCGGCGGACGTGTATGTTGGGCCGGGGTTATTCGATGACCGCCCGGTGCCGCCGGAATAAAGCCGGCGTGGGTCATCCTTGAGCCACTGTGCAGCCCAGAGGCAAAGTGAAGCCATTGAGGAGTTGCCCGCCGGTTCGTTGCTGGGGGAGAGAAGCAGGTACGACGGATGATTGCCATAGGCATGCTCCATGCGCGTCGTTTCTTTCTGTAGCATGTCCAACATTCCGGGCTTGGAGAAATCGTTCCACATGCCGCATTCTGGCTGAATGTAAAAGCCGAGTTCATCGGCGGCTTGGAATGCAGCGTCAGGTGGGCACCAGGAGTGGCAGCGCATGCCGTTGAGGCCGAAGTCTTTGCAGGTCTGGATGATCTTCTTCCACGAGTCGACATCAGTCGCCGGATACCCCGTGAGCGGGAAATCGCCGCCGTTATGGGTCATGCGGAGATTGATCTCGTGGCCGTTGAGAAGGAGCTTGCTTCCCTCATGGGATACCTCGCGCAAGCCAAAGGAAACGTCATGCGAATCGTCGGCGTCATCGCCTTTGAGCTGGATGGTCAGGTGCTGAAGGACCGGGTGGAATTCATCCCAGAGTTGGGCGCCGTCGCCCAGAGGAACATCAACCTGTACATCGCCGCCATCAGCGGTCCACGTGACCGGCGTTGAGACAGAGGCAACTGAGATCGTCCCGCCGCCGGCTTTGCCATCGATGTTGGAGATGTGGATTTTGATGCTGGCGGATTTCTTGGCGACGTCAGGAAAGACCTGTGCGTCCTCGATAAAAACCGGCGATGTCGCGGACATCTCGATTTTGCCCGCAATCCCGTTCCATGCTGCGCCAAGCGCATCGGACACGCCATGGCCGTCGGGTCGATAATTGGGAAATACGCTCATGCGGTTATCGATGCGAATCGAGAGCACGTGCTTACCGGGTGTGAGGGGAGCGGATTCAAACTCGTGCGGCGCAACCAGGCTGTTGTTGGTGCCGATCTTGTTGTCGTCGATCCATACGGTCGTTTCCCAGTGCGGGCGTTCCAGAACGAGATGGACTGCCTTGCCGGCCCAATCGGCCGGAATATCCAGGTCGCGCTGATACCAGGCCACTCCCAAATAATGCTTGGGCGGCTGCGAAAGATACGGCATCTTCACGTTGCCGGGCTTGGTATACGGCGCGTATTGGGGGAGCTTGTACCAAGCCATGTCGCGCGGGAGTGCCGCGACCCAGGGCGTGTCCACCGAAATGTCATCGCCAAAACCCTGCGCCTGAAGGATGCCGGGCAGGTTGATATGGTCCGTGAGGCTGTGGTCAAACCACGTGTCTTTCACGCCGGTGTCGGTAGTGTCCATCGAGAATCGCCATTGGCCCGACAAATCGACCGGAGCGGCCGGCGCTTGAGCGACAAAAGCCAGGGAGGAGACGACAAGCACAAAAGCAAATTTGGCGCGGTGCATCGGGTTTTCCTTCCGCCTAAAGATTCGTGCGCCGCGAGGAAGCGGCAACACCAGTGGGGCTAGTTTAGCCGATTGTCTCGTCCTGAAATAGGTTGTCACGTGACGGGCGCAGCCGGTTAAGCGGCGCTATTCACCGGCAAAAATCTTTCTAAGAACTTCAGCGCGGTATTCGAAGATGCGGTCGAGATCGCGCCTGATCACCCAGCGGTGGATCAGGCTCCCTCCCAAGGCGGCGTACTCAACTCGGTCCCGCGCCAGAGTGCCGCCGCGCTGGGGCGTGAAGGTGTGCTCATGCACCCACAATTTGTACGGGCCGCGGAGCTGGGTATCGATAAATCGGTGCGGCGGATCCCACAAGGTGATCTCCGTTCGCCAGCGAATCGGTATCCCGTGCACGCGCAGGCGGTAATCGATCAGTGTGCCGGCGCGCATCACGATCGGCATTGGCGTTAGGATTTCGAATTGCAGCGTAGAGGGTGTCAGAGTCTGGAGATTTCCAGCGTCTCCGAAAAACACAAAAAGTTCCTCCGGTGGCCGCGGGAGCCATATTTCGGTTTGGAGGGTGTGGGTCTTCATGATTGAAGTACCTTCAATGGCAAGAACCGCCCAAGGTAACCGCTCATGCCTCCATGACCGCTGAATTCATTTCCCATTGAGCGCCTCTTTTGCGATCCCGTGCAACATGCCGTTGAACACGAAAGCATGCAGCGGCAGCACGGCATACCAATATGCCATTCCCAAAAGCCCGCGCGGACGGAATCTCGCGGTCTGGATAAGCCGGGTCCGGCCATCTGGCTGCACATCCAGATTGAACTCCAGAAGCGCATCGCCGGGGAGTTTCATCTCGGCGCGGAGGGCGATGTGGTGAGGCGGATCGATGGCTGTTACCCGCCAGAAGTCCAACGCATCCCCATAGCAAAGTAGAGATGAATTTCGCCGCCCCCGGCGCAGGCCGGGACCCCCAATGGCGAGATCCATCGCGCCGCGAAGCCGCCAAAGCCAGTCGGCGGCATAATAGCCGTGGCCGCCCCCAACCTTGCAGACCGCCTCAAACAACGAGGCCGGGGATGCAGAAACATCCAGGGTACGCTGGTCCACGAAAACCTTGCCCCCGGCCCAGTCCGGGTCTCCCGGAACCACGCCGGCATCGCTCCATGCCGTTTCCAAGTCATCATTCTTAAGCTGTCCCAGAGCCGCGGCGATCGATTCCCGCACGTCCAGCAGTCTCTGCGGCATCAGTTCTTGCGCGAGGCAATCGCGACAGACCACACGGTTTCGCAATCCTTCCCCCAGCGGCCGGGCAATTCGGTAACTCACCGGCGTCACCAGGTGAATCCACAGCGAACTCAGTCGCGGCGTCAGGAGCGGCACTGCCACGATCCATCGGCGGTGAAGCCCCAACTCTGCCGCCATGATGTCCATCAATTTGCGGTAATTGAGAATTTCCGGTCCCCCGATGTCGATAGTCTTGCCGGTTGTCGCAGGCTCAGTCAGACAGGCCGTCAGATAATTCAGCACATTGCTGATGGCAATCGGCTGGCATTCTGTCTGCACCCATCGCGGGGTAATCATCACCGGCAATCTCTCCACGAGATATCGCAGGATTTCAAAGGAAGCCGACCCCGATCCGATAATCATTGCCGCCCGCAGCGTGGTTACCGGCACGCCCGCGGATTCCAGGCAACGTTCCACTTCCCGCCGCGAAGCCAGATGCCGGCTGAGCTGATCCCCCAACTCGCCCAGGCCTCCCAGATAAATGATCCGCTTCACACCCGCCTTCTTCGCGGCGCGTGCGAATGTACTGGCGAGTTGTCGGTCCCGTTCGGCGTACGCGCTTCCGGTGACTTCCATCGAATGGATCAGGTAATAGCCCACCTCACACCCGGCTAGTTGTGCGGCAAGTTGAGCCTCGTCGTCCAAATCGGATTCGACGACCTCAACCCCCGCACGTGATCGCCAAGGCCGCGAATCCAGTTTTCGGTGATCCCGAACCAGACAGCGCAGTGAATGCCCCGCGTCCAACAATTTCGGAGCAAGCCGCCCACCAACATATCCAGTTGCGCCGGTAAGACAGATATTCATTTGATCGCCTTCGCGATGTCAGCCGGCGCGGAATTCTGCTCGTCCTTAACGCTTACCATTCCGCGTGCAAATGCGGACAGCTCCGACATGGTCTGCATGACCTGGAGGTTCTTTGTTGATCGAAAGGCCAGCGATTCAACGCCATGGCCCCCCACAACAAGTTTGATACCGCGTTCGCCGAGGCGTTTTGCAAGTTCGCTGACTTCTCGCTTTAGCTTTGGGCGATCGGTCGCCAATTTTATGGACAACCAGACGATGCATGCCTTGTTCTCCACCGCAGCCGTTGCCAGAAGTTCCAGGGGGGTTTCCGGCCCGTAGTTCATATCCCGATACCCCGCCTCAGCCAGAACACTCGCCGCCATCATCGATGGCAGCAAGTAGGGATCGCCCGCCGGCGCTCCGCCCAGCGCGACCGGAGCGTCGTTTGCCGGTTCGCTAATCATCTGTCTCAGTATTTCCAGAGCTTGCGTGCAAATGCTCATTGCGCGATGCTCGACGAGGATGCCACGCGGGTCTTCGTGCCATAACTCTCCGATCTGTCGCATGGCGTTTCGAATGGCTCCATCGCAGATCGAGGCCACGCTCAATCCACTCAGAAACAGCCCCGCGACACACCCTTTAGCGGCCGTCGCGTCCCCGGAGCGAAGCGCCTCGTGAAGATGGGATTCCAATGAGTGGCTTGCGACTCTGCCGCCGCTTGGCGTTGCCGGCAAATCCGGCAGGCCCAGCAAATCCGGCCTAATGATGGTCGATCCAGTTTCGCGCACAAATCTAATTGCGTCCGAGACCGCGATACGTCGGTGTCCACCCACCGTTCGCGCGGTCCGAATCACGCCGCTGTTCGTCCAGCGGCGCATCGAGCTTTCGCTCGCCCCAATGGCTTCGGCCAATTCCTTGGATGTAAGCAGCTTTTCCATATCAACCTGACTGAATTGGATGAATCATACGATAGTTCTAAAAATAAGTCGATTGGCCATATCTATTTTTATCCCAATATTTTCTGTTCATTTGGCTCGGCATTAATAGAACCCTCGATTTGACTCTTTGATTTGAGCCGCTATCATGATGGCTGAATTGGCTGAATTAGACGATTTGAATGTTTTATGCCAACAGCCGCCGGTACGTTGCCGGCGACACTCAAATTCACCCTCCAATCAGGAGAATGCCATGAAAAAGTTCGACGTTCTTGCAGCCGTTCTTGTTGTTGTCGGCGCCCTCAACTGGGGGCTGGTCGGAACCATCCACTTTAATCTGGTTGCCGCGATTTTCGGGGCCACGATCGTAAGTTCCATCGTCTACGCCCTCGTAGGCATCGCCGGCCTCTATCAGGTCCTGGAATGGAAAGCCATCCAGCGCCGCTGGCAGAAGGTTCCTGGTTGAGCATAAGTGAATCTCAAAGTTGTCAAAGATTTCCAGAGAAACGTTTTTTCCCAAGGCGCATCGACGTTGTAGCCCCGACGCCAGGAAGAGAATGAATCGGTCGAAAGACCAGAAGGAGCTTTGCCATGATCTCCAAGAATCGTTTGATCGTTGCCGCGGTGCTCGGCTGTGCAGCAATTGCAGGTTTTGCGTACACACCGACGTTGGTGGTCGCGGCTGACTCGGCAATGGACGCCCCCGCGGCGCAGCCGAAAGACATCGTTGATACAGCAGTTGCCGACGGCCATTTCAAGACTTTGGCGACGGCACTTACCGCTGCGGGTCTGGTGGATACGCTCAAGGGCCCCGGGCCGTTCACCGTCTTTGCACCCACCGACGCCGCTTTCGCGAAGCTTCCGGAAGGCGCCCTTGCCGATCTGCTCAAGCCCGAGAACAAGGATAAGCTGACGGCAATCCTCACCTACCACGTGGTTTCAGGAAAAGACATGGCCAAAGACCTTATGGGTCTGTCAACGGTAAAGACTGTCAATGGCAAGGAAGTTTCCATCAAGGTCGTGGATGGAAAGGTCATGGTCGGTGACGCAACCGTCACGACCCCCGACGTTCAGGCCTCCAACGGCGTCATCCACGTGATCGATACCGTCTTGCTTCCGTAGCCGGTACTGATTCTTTTTCGCCCGGGCCGGACGTTGACAGGCAGCGTCCGGCCCTTTGTAGCCGAGAAAATGCGTAATGAAGGCACGTTTGCGATGCGACAACAACAGGCTAAACCCATGCTTGAGCGTCAAGGCGTATCGCGCCGGAATATCGACATCAACAATCGTTGCACGGTGCGTGATCGGGAGTAATTTTTTCTCACACCGGCGCAACCTGGGGGGCACGGGATGAATGGTCAAGCTGATCGGCGTGCGCGCCGGCTAGTCCTTCAAAACCATAAAGCTAAACAGCGAGCATCCGCCTTGGGCGCTACCCTCCGTCGCGTACATACGCACATATCGCGCCGTGGCCGTTGGAAAGGTCTCATCCGTCACCGACCGGGCCGATCCGCTTGACGTGCTGAACACATCCGTCCAGGCGGCGGCGTCAGTGGAGACCTGAACCTTGAAGGTTTTGGCAAAATTTGAATTCCACTTCAGGATCACGCGATTGACCTCCCTGGCCTGACCCAGGTCCACCATGATCCACTGTGGATAGCCGGCGGCACTTTCCCAGCGGTAATCGGTGTAATTCTGATACGTCGTGGGAGCCGTCACATGGCTGGCGATGTTCGCGCCGTCGACTGACGACGCCATCGCCGTCTTGCCGAGGGCGAGGTCGCGGGACGTGTCGAATTTTCTCCATGTGCCGGCGGCCAGATTGAAGTCCCAATCCTGGTAGTAATTGAGGATCGGCGTATCGCCGTCGAATTCCATGGGCAGCCAGGGATAATCTCCTTGGCGAGCCTCGGTATGGATCCAGCGGTCACCGCAGTACATATACGTTGTTCCCTCCTTGCCGCGGATGGGGAAGACAAAATCGCACTGCGTATCCCACGAATTATTCGAGCCGGGCGTGGACAACACCTTGGGCGGCGTCCAGGGGCCGGCCAGATCGGTGGCGGTGTAGTAGTTGGTCGCGGTCGAGCGAATGCCGGCCGTGCGCGAGGTCATGTAGTAGTAGATGTTGTTCCGCTTCATGAGAAACGGGGCTTCGCGGCTGCGAATGTCAAAAAGATAGATGCGCTTGTCGAGCTTCAGATAGTCGGGCGACATCCGGTAGATGCCATGCTGGCGATTAGGTCCGGTTTTATCCCACACATAGCATAAATATGCCGTGCCGTCCGAATCCTTGAACATGGACATGTCGCCCATCTTGGCGCCGTCGACCAGGGTCTGGCCTTGGAAGGTGAACGGCCCTTCTGGCTTGTCGGACGTGGCGATTCCAAATGAAGCGGCGTCCCCGTCGTACTTGAGGAACATGACGTATTGTTTGGTGGAATCGTTGTAGAGAAGATCCATGCGGTCGCAAAGCGCCTCGGTGCGCAATGCCACTCCCTTGTAGGTCCAGTGGATCAGGTCAGTGGAGACGTAGCAGGTCTGGTCGTAGCCCGGGAAACCTCCGCCATACCAGTAGAACTTGTCACCGAACTGATCCAGACAGCCGCTGCGGGTGGCTATGGGATATCCGTTTTGATCGACGGTGAAAAAATCGTTGTGAATGGTTTGCCACCCCGTTGGGGATGGCGTCAGAGGACGTTGGGGCATATTGGCCGTCGACGCTGGTGGAGCGGGGACCGCCGGTGGTCCGGGCACGGTGCCCGGCGGCCCGAAGCTGCGACCGCGTCTGCCGGCGCCCGGGGCGGCCGCCGGCATGGTCGTCTGTCCCCAGAGCGTAAGGGCCAACAACAGGCTTATAAAAAAGACGTGAATCGCAAGTGAACAGGACCGCGGTTTCATTGAAACACGCTCCTTGCCTGGATGGAACCGATTCTAGCGGCTCCGTCGGAGGCTGCAACCATGCCCGCAATGTCGGGGAGAACGGCCAGAGGCACCGTTTCGATTAGCCAAGCCGCTGAGCAGGGTATTGGTGTCTACCACGACACGTAGACGTTCCGGCAAGCTGTTCATTTCCCGCCTCTAGCGCCGCTGCCGTGAGCGTGATTTCGATACGATTTGGGCGATCTCTTCTTCACTGGCGCCCTTCAGCACTTTGCGAAACGGGACGGCCAATTCATCCAACGACCTCGTCCGTGCCTTCTCATCGCATAGCAAGTGAGAAATGTCGTGAATCGAGTTTTTTTGAGAAAAATGCATTATGGCGGCAACCAAAAAATCGCCTGTATTTACAGGCGATTCTAGTAAATCGAGTTTGTTGGACAAGATTCGAACCTACTTCAAGGACAACCCTACCACATCCTCTGACGTTTAGCATTGCCTCCGGTGGGTTTCGGGTATCCCCGGGGGTATCCCCACGTGGGGATACCC
>JBEKYH010000051.1:0-15960 GCA_049511115.1 Tepidisphaeraceae bacterium
CTGCTGGTCCGCAATGCGGTCAACATCTACGAGTGGGATGAATGGCAGGACGATATCACGGGGTTCCTCACGCGCTCGATGCACGGCCGGCTGAGGTTCTCCGAACTTCTCACACAACACAATGAGAGCCGCTACCTGATCGCGCGGCTGGATTTCATAGCCTTGGGCCGTCTCTTTCACGGCGATGCTCGCGCGGCGATGGCGGTCAGCTACGTCTTCGCCTGCCTTGCCTGCTTCCTCGTGTATCGACTATCGCTTACAACAATCCCCGGCGATTGTCGTCGATTTTGTCTCCTGGCGCTGGCCAGTTTGCTCATTTTCAGCCCGGTTCAATCCGAGGCCTGGCTGTCGGGAATCACCCATACATTCTTCTTTCCTGTTGTTTTTGCGATGGTGGCAATGCTGACGGTGCGTTCGGGCCTCAAACTCTGGCTTCGATTCATCATTGCCGCCTTCCTTTGCCTGCTGTCGGAATACTCCTACGCCAATGGCATATTGACTTTCGGCATGGTGCTGCCCGTTCTACTAATCGAATGCCGAGGATGGCGCGAGGCAATTATTACGGGCGGCGCGTGGGTAGCGCTAACGGTCGCTGCGATCGGCATGTACCTGCACGGCTACGAAAAGCCGAGCTATCACCCCAGCATGTACCTGCCTCTATCGCATCCGGGGCCGGCCGCGATTTATTTCCTGGCCTTTTTGGGTTCACCGCTCGGCTCGCAGCCGCTTCCAATGGCCACTTTGCTGGGCGGGGTGGCGTTGGCGCTGTTTTTCGCCGCTTGCGCCCACATTCTTTTGTTCATGCGCACGGTGCCGATTGTTCGTGATGCTGCTCCCTGGGCCATGCTTGGCGCGTATGCGCTGGGAAGCGACGCTTTTTGCACTGCCGGACGCCTGGGATTTGGCGTCGAGCAGGCGCTGGCGTCACGATACACGGTATTTTCCATCTACCTGACTATTGCGGTTCTGTTTCTCGGCGCCATCTGCCTTGAGGATATTCTTGCCCACCACCGTCGCTTTGCCATCGCCGCCGTCGTGAGTGCGTGCGCCATCATCGTGGGCCTGGTTGCGCTCGACGTCCGCAATTTTATTCATGGGGCCACGCAGATATCGGATGCTCGCGCCCTGCGCCTGCGAGCCAAGTCCGCTGCCGACTGGGTCAAAATCTTCAAGGACGACGCCGCATTGTCGATCGTCTGGGCCGACCCCAACATGGTCGCGCTGCGGGCGCGGCGGTTGAATAATCTGGGCCTGTATCGACCCCCATTGATTTCCAGCCCCGACATTCGGGCCCTGACGGTTGCCGGTCGAAGTGGCGCGGCCGGCTGTTGCGAATGGCTTACCGACAAAGGACCTGAAGGCATTTCTTTGGGCGGCTGGGCGATCCTTCCCCGTCGCGGACGACCCGCCGATGCGGTTATCCTGTGCAGCCGAAGCGCCGACGACCGCGAAACGGCCTTCGCCATGGCCCCGGTGGGAATCTCGCGGCCCGACGTGCGCAAGGTGAAGGGCCGTAGCTTCGAATTCTGCGGCTGGAGCCGATCACTCACGGTGACGCAAATACCGCTCGGCACGATTTCCATCACCGCCTATGCGTTTGACGCCGAGCGCGGCACGGCTATCCGGCTTGTCGCGCTCATTCCGACGACCATTTCGCTCCGCACCGGCTCAGCCGCGGTCACGCCATGAAAGGTAAGACCATGGCGCTAGCCGCATTGAAGAGATTCATGTCGCCACTGGTGTTTGCGGTCGTCAGCGCATTCCTGGTGTGGCGGCTGTTCCATCTCATCGACTACTTTTCCGTGAATCTTCCCATCTGGGACCAGTTCAGCTTTTACTTTCTGCTTTCCAGTTCGGCCAACAAATGGTACGCCCACGCGGCCCAGCAGAGCTGGTGGGGATTATTCGACCGGCAGTTTGGGCCGCACCGGTTGGGGGTGGGGCTGGTGGTTTCCAAATATCTTTCGCGCCTGACGCACTGGAATTTCCGCGCCGAGACGTTCCTCATCGGGACGCTCGTCTCCGGGGCCATGGTCGTCGCCGCGGCAGTTAAACGCCGACTCTTTGGACCCATTGCCTGGCACGACGCGGCAATTCCCTTGATCATGCTGACCGCCGGCCAATACGACATCTGGGCCGGGACGCCTGATTCCTCGCACGGGGCCTTTCCGCTTTTTTTCGTCATGCTCTACTGCCTGGCCTGGACGATGCGTTGGCGGCCGGCGCGATACGGGCTGGTCCTGATTATCAATTTCCTGGCCATATTCACGGGATTTGGCCTGTTTCTGGGATGCGTCACGATCCTGGTCTTTACGATTCGCCTCGCCCGAGCGCTGGTCCTGCGACGTTGGAACGAGACGCTTGGCTCCCTGGGAATGCTGGCGATTGCCATCGCATCCATGGGCTTGTTCTTTTTCCGGTACACGCTCAATTCAGCTAATCCGACCTTCCGATTTCCCGACCCCAATTGGCCGCTCTATCCGCACTATATGGCCATCGCGCTTGCCCGCGCCGGCGGATTCGTGGGAAAGAGCCGGTCGGGCCGGCACATCGCCGACATCATCGGGTGGATGCTCCTTATCGCTTGCGTCGCCGCTGTGCTGGTGCATTGGCGACGGGCCGCGAGCCAGGATGACCCCAAGTGGCCGCGCAGTCTGGTCATCCTCGCGCTGCTCACCTTCACGCTTTTCTTCGCCGCGGATATGGTCGTTGGCCGCATCAGCATGGGACGGGAAATGATCGAATCCTCCCGCTATGTGCCGCTGATGATGCCGGGACTCGTCGGGCTCTACTTCGCCGCCTTAGCAATAGAACGTTCGGCTCCAAGAGTCGCGGCTGTGGGCGCCGTGCTGATATTGGCCTGCTATTCCGGCATGAGGGTAAAATCGGATGACCTGCACGCCATGAGCCTGACAACCGCCGGAAAAATCACCTGGGTGGAGACTTATCTCAAGACCGGACAACTGGACGCGGCGGCGCGCGCCTCAGCAGCGGTGGATCCGCAATTCACCATCCATCCGGCGCCTGCCGAGGCGAAAGTGCCGGCAAAACTGAGGTTTCTCAGGGATAATAAATTGAGTTTCTTTTACACCAATCGCCCGCAGTAGGCGTAGATCCAAGCGTGAGTCGGATGCCCATTAGGTTCCGCGCCAAGCTCTTATCCAAAAAACGATCAAAAGCAGGGCGCGCTTCAGCACGGCTATCTGCGCGATTGAATCGATTCGTCGCAGAGGCGTGGTAAACCACGCCCTACGCGTATGCGCGCGGAGCAGTCCGCGCAAAAGGAGTCGCGATTCAATGAGAAGTTGTATATGTCGACGCGCGAGAATCACCCGTCGGTGACATTCGAACCGTTTCCGCTGTAGATATTGTTGAGAATGGTGAACGTGGAATCGGAACTGGAGGATTGACCTGGGCCGTGATTGTCGTCGATGCCGATGCTCAGGTCGGTGAAGGTGTTTTCCTGTGCAGTTGTCGTGCCGCCGATGGTGGCGCTGGCACTGGGGCCTTCGCCGAAGATTCCCTGGTTGCTGCCGTCATCGCTGAAGGTATTGCCGGTGATATCCGCCGTGGCTGAAGTGCCTGACAGGATGCCGTACACGCCAACGCCGACGGAATTGCCGGTGAATGTGTTTCCGTCAACGGTGATCGTGCCGGCGCCGATGAAGATGCCAAAGCCGGTGTTGTTGAGGAACATGCTGTTGGAAACGGTGGACGTCCCGACGAAATTGCTTCCATAGAATTCGATTCCATTAAACCCGTCGGCGACGGAAGGGAACGTGCCGTTGCTGGAAAACGGGTCAGGATTAAACGTCGCCACGACGTTGTCCTGTATCAATGCTCCGTCGCCGTCGATGTTATCGCTGAAGTCGCTGTGCTTGATGTTCATCGTCGGCGTGTTGTACGCGATCAAGCCGCTGTTGGTGTTGGAATCGAAGGCGTCCTTATTGATCTTGGCCGTCGAACTGCCCGAAACCAGGAGTCCCACTCCGCCCTGGGGGGAACTGATAATCGCGCTCGGGTCGGCGCCGTTGCCGTTGAACGTGTCGTTGGCCAGCGTCGCGTCCACGGTGTCCTGGAGCCACATTCCTTCACCGGCGACGGAATCGTCGAAATGGCAAAACTGGGCGTTGAGCGTGCTGCGGGTGCTGGAAAGATTGGTGGCCCCAGCCAGCAGGCCGTAGCCGTAGGTTCCGTCCGTGCTCACGCCGCGCAGGACGACGCTGGATGCCTGCACGATGAATCCGCGGCCGATGCTGTTCGGGTTCGTGCTGCTGGGGTCCATGTTGAGATCGTAAAACGAGATGTTCGTGGATCGGTTCACGAACATGGCGTCGCCGTTTGGCGCGTCGAGGTGCGTTGCTTCCTGGCCCGCGCCGACGAAAGTGAGGTTGCTCTGCTGGATGACCAGGGCATTTTCGGGATAGTTCCCCGGCGCGATGCGGATGATGTCGCCGCTGTTCGATAGCTGCACGGCTTGATTCAAAGTGCCCACCGGAGAATTCACGGTTCCGGTGTTGGAATCCGAAGCGCCGGCCTGCACGAAGATCGAATTGGCCTCGTTGAAAAAACCGGCGAGTGGAATGGTCTTGGCGGTTCCCTTGGCGTATTGCACGTCGGAAACGCCGTCGTAATTGGTGTCGAAAGTCCAGGTTCCGTTCAGGTATATGCCCAAAGCCGGCTGCGTGTCGCCGGTGATATCGGCGACGATGGGAATGTCGCCGGTCGCGCCGCCATATTGGTAGGTGGCGTCCACTTTGCCGTCGGCGTCGTAGCTGATCTCCCAAGTCCCGTCGTTGTAGATGACCAGATCATCCTTGCCATCGCCGTTGAAATCACCGAGCAGGGGGATATCGCCGGGGCTGCCGCCGAAGGTGACCTTCTGGCTCACCACGCCGTCGCGATTGTCGCAGATTTTCCAGACGCCGTTTTTGGGGTCATACGTCACCAGGTCGGCCACGCCGTTGCCGGTCATATCGCCGGCCAAGGCGATGGATTTGGCGTTGCCGAACTGCACCGTCTGATCAACGACGCCGTTGGCGTTGTTGCTGATAAACCAGGCGCCGGCGCGGTAATCGGCAAGGCCAGTGATGGTGTTTCCCGCGAACGGGCCGGTCACAAGCTGATCGCCGCCCTGGCCGAATTTAAATGAATCGCTGGTCCCGCCGTTGTCGTTGTAATCCAGTTTGACCACGCCGCTCTTGGGATTCCAGACGCCAAGGTCGGTCGGGAGCGCGCTCAGCAATCGTCGCGGCTCCAACGCCTCGGCGACGCAGCTGGGGATTTGCGTCTTACCTGAGCCGCATAGGGGCGACTTTCGCATGAAGAACTCCAATCGGCGTTGCTCCTCGCCCCACCCTATCATCGACCAGTCGGCCACGTCTATTTGCACGAACGCGAACAGCGGGATTCAAAAAAGAGAGATGAACGCTGAGGCGCGGAGGCGCAGAGGTAGGAAAGACGAGGAAATCCAAATTCAAATTTGGAATCTGAATTCTCCGACTTTTCTTCCTCAGCGGGTCCGCGCCTCAGCGATCATTCTTTCCTCCGCTCACCAAAAGGACCGACGGCTTTTTCTTTACCAGCCCCGCCAGGATGCGATATCCCAGCAACACCGCGAGCACGGCCGCGAACGCCAATGGTTGCCGCACGTCCTTCTTCACCGTCAGGTAAAAGTGGATGACGCCGGCGATGGACGCCTCGTAGACCAGCCGATGCAATTGCTTCCATTTCGCGGCGCCCATGCGCTTGATGGCCCCATTGGTTGACGTCAGCGCCAGCGGCGTCAGCGCCAACAAGGCGAGCATGCCGATGAAAATGAACGGCTTGTGGAACGTATCCCAGATGACGCCGGCCACGCTGAAGGATTTGTCGAACGTGAAATAAATCGAGAAATGGAGGCCCGCGTAAAAGTAGGCGAACAGCCCGAGCATGCGCCGGAAATGGCTGAATCCGTTCCAGCCGGTGAGCTTGCGGGCCGGCGTGATGCTCAGGGTAAGCAGCAGAAAAATCAACGTCAGTTTGCCGGTGGTGTGCTCGGCGGAATTGATCGGGTCCGGCCCGAGCTGATTGCTATACGCATCCCAGCCCAGCAGGGCCGCGGGCGCCGCGCTATTGATCAACACAAGAAATTTGGCAAAGGCTGGGTCTTTCAAGGGACTTGTGGGATTGGTCGCGGTTGGGAGCTAAAAGTTCACGTCCAAATCCATGCCGGAATACAGGTGGCCCACCTGATCGGTATACCCATTGAACATCAGCGTGGGGCGCTCGGTCAATTCGCCGATGCGGCGCTCGGTCTTCTGGCTCCAGCGCGGATGGTCATGGTTGGGGTTTACATTGGCGTAAAATCCGTATTCGTCCGGCGCCGCTAAGTTCCAGGTCGTCGGCGGCTGCTTGTCCACGAGGTCGATCTTCACGATCGACTTGATTCCCTTGAAGCCATATTTCCACGGCGTCACGAGCCGGATGGGCGCACCGTCCTGGGGCGGAAGCTGTTTGCCATACAGGCCGCTTGCCAGCATCGCCAATGGGTGCATGGCCTCGTCGATTCTCAGACCCTCGACGTAGGGCCAGTTCAACACCGCCTCCAATTGGCCGGGAAACCGGCTCGGATCGAGCAACGTTGTAAATGCCACATATTTGGCGCTGGCCAGCGGCTGCACGCGATCGAGCAGTTTTGACAGCGAAAATCCGTCCCACGGCACCACCATCGACCATCCCTCGACGCAGCGCATGCGGTAGACGCGCTCCTCCGCCGGGGCGATGTTCAACAGATCGTCCAGGTCAAATGTTTTCGGATTGCTGACCAGGCCGTCTACCCGCACCGTCCACGGCCGGCTGCTAAATCCTTGCGCCGCCGCGGCGACGGATTCCTTGTCGGTCGAGAATTCATAGAAATTGTTGTAGTGGGTGATGTCCTGGTATGAATTCTTAGGCTCATCGGTGGTGAACCCGTTGGCGGCATCCGTCGGGCTTGGCGGCGCTATGTAAATGTTCGCTGGGGGTTTGGCCGCGATGGATTCCTTCGGCGGCGCGGTGAGCTTCTGATAGGCCCACGCGGTAGCCCCCACGGTCGCGACGGCAATCGCCCCCTTCATAAACAGCCGCCGATTGAGGTATACCGCCTCATCAGTAACTTCATTCGGCTGAACATCGTTTGGGTTCTTGATGGACATGATTGGCCCCCCTTAATAACTTCAAAGGCCCCCCATCTTATTCCCGACGATTCTAGCCCACCTGCCGGGCTTTGGGGGCGGCCAGCAGTTCAATCTGGACGCGATTGATCTTCTGCGGCTCTGCATCGAGTACGGTAAATCGCGTGCCGTCGATTTCCAGGGTGGTCCCCTTTTCCGGAATCCGGCCCAGGCTGTTCATGAGATAGCCCGCCAGGGTCTCGTAACCCGCGTCCGTCGGCAAATTCAAGCCCATCTGGCGGTTTAAATCGGTTACCGGCATCCTCGCGTCGGCTTCGCCTGAGTTTTCGCCGGTTTTTTTGAATGTGGGCGGTTCGGCGGCCTCGTGCTCATCGGCAATCTCGCCGACGAGTTCCTCCAGGATGTCCTCAATGGTGACCAGCCCCGCGGTTCCGCCGTATTCATCGAGCACGATCGCGATATGCACCTTCTGGTGCCGGAAATCGGTCAGGAGATTTTGCAGCGGCTTGGTTTCCGGGACAAACATAGCGGGCCGGATCAATGAACGCAGATCAAACGGCCGCTCCGCATGGCCGAGGAATTTGATCAGGTCGCGGGCATAGAGAATGCCCGCCACGGAGTCGAGCGAACCCTCGTACACCGGCAGTCGGGAATAACCGCTGTTTTCGATCGCCTTGCGCGCCTCCTGAAGGCTGCCGGGAAGTTCCAACGCCGCAATCTCTGTCCGCGCGGTCATAATATGTCCGGCGGTCGCGTCGCGGAATTCGATGACATTTTCGATCAGTTCGCGCTCCTGCTCATCGACGACGCCTTCCTTTTCGCCCTCTTCCACCGCCGAGAGTATCTCCTTTTCATACGATTCCGGCTCGGTTTCGGTTTTAACGTCCAGTGCCCGCCGGGTGATTTTGTCTATCGCCGCCAGCACCAGTCCCAGCGGCGACAGCAACACCCCCAGCCACGCCAGCATGGGCGCGGAATAACCGATCGCCGATTCAGCGGCGTATTTCGCGATTGTCAGCGGCAGGGCGATGGAGCAGACCAGACTTACCAGGGCGGAGAAAACGATCACTTCGCCGTACCGCTCGATAGGGTCGTCCCAGGCATCGCGCGTCAATGCCAGCAGGCTGAGCCAGATCGACAGATTGCAGAGCATCCGGAAAACGGCGGTCACGACGATGTGCTGGTCGGTTTTTTCGGTCAGGCTTTCAAACCACTGATCGCCGTTATGGCGGCCGAGAAACTCGGCGAGTTTGGCCCGCGAAAAATCCCGCAGGGAATAGGTGAGAATCGAAAAATAGAGTGTCGCCAGCGCCGCAATGAACAGCGCGGCCGCGCTAAGCAAATAAGTCATCGGCGATCTCCCGCCGTCTTATCCGGCGAGAACACGCGGCCGATTCCCAGCCGCGTCAGAATCATATCTTCCTGCTTGTGCATGTCGTCAAATTGCCTGGGCGTTCTATCGTCCAGTCCGTTCAAGTGCAACATTCCATGCAAGGCGCAGAGCAGCACTTCTTCCCTAAGCGGTCCCTTTGCCTGGCGCCGGGCCTGGGGGACGCAGACGACGACTTCTCCCGATGTCACCCTTCCCTGATCGTCGCGATCCAGCTCAAATGTCAGCACATCCGTCGGCCCGGGAATCCCCATATGCCGCTCGTGGAGAGCTGACATTGTTGCATCGCCCACCAGCGCCACCGACAATTCCGCGAGGGGGGACCGCATGATCCCGTGCGCCTTGCGTAAATACTTGCGCAGATACTGCGTCATGCTTTGCCCGGAGCGGGCGCTGATGGACAGGGTAAAGGCGCCGTTGGGAATATTCATTAGATTGTTCAGCCCCACTCACTGCGCTAATTGCTAAAGTCTGGCGAGCCTCTGATCCCCTCTCCATGTACTCAGGGAGAGGGTTACGGTGAGGGTCGCATTTTTGATTGCGAGCGCCGTACGGTCAATCCCAAGAACCCTCACCCCGGCCCTCTCCCTGAGTACATGGAGAGGGGGAAAATCGCGCTCGCGCCGAGTTCTATTGTCGGCGCTGCTATGCCAGCTTCCTCGACCCCGTCGGCTGCGCTGGAGGCATCGGGCCGGCGGACTGATAGCGGCTCATCGAAGGGTACGCCAGGCGGCCGTGGTAGATACCCAGCAGGGTTTTCACCAGCGAGCGCGAAATCCGGTCGATGTCACGCATCGTTAAATCGCATTCATCAAACTGGCCATCGCGCACCCGGCGGTCCACCAGTTCATGCACCAGCGATTCGATCTTCTCGGCGTTGGGCTGCGGCATGGCCCGGCAGGCGCTTTCGCAACAGTCGGCCAGCATCAAAATGGCTGTCTCGCGGCTCTTGGGCTTTGGCCCGGGGTAGCGGAATTGCGTTTCGGAAACGGCCGGCGCTTCTGACCCCGCCTGCTTGCGGCAGGCCTCGTTGTAAAAGTATTCGACGAGCGTGGTGCCGTGATGTTGCTGGATGAACTGAAGCAGAGTGGGGGGGAGATGGTGCTCGCGGGCCAGGGTCATACCGTCGCGGACATGGCCGATGATAATTCCCAGCGATACGTTGGGGGAAAGATTCAGGTGCCGATTGGGGCTGTCAGCGAGTTGGTTCTCGGCGAAGTAATCGGCCTTGTTGATCTTCCCGACGTCGTGATAGTACGCCCCGACGCGGCAGGCCAGTGCATTGGCTCCGATCGCCTCAGCCGCGGCGTTCGACAGCGTCGCCACCTGCAGGCTGTGGTTGTAAGTCCCCGGCGCCTCCAGAGCGAGCCGCCTCAACAGCGGCTGATTGGCGTCAGCCAATTCGAGCAACGTCATGCTCGTCGTGATGTGAAAGGTGCGCTCGATGAAGGGGAGTATGCCCAGGATCACAAACCCCGCCGCCAGCCCGGCCGCTCCGGCGTAGAGCGTGTTGTTAATCACATACCGCGCTGCTTCGAGCGAGGTTATCTGCGTCGCCGCCGTCACCAGCATCATGGCAATCGCCGTCAGTCCGCCGACTTCGATAAGCTTGCTCCGCGTTCGCACATCATCCAACAGGAAACAGGCCACCAATATCCCCACAAGCAGAATGAGAAAGAATCCTACCTGCTGGTTCAGCGCGAAGGTCACCAGCACGGCTTCGACGCTCACCACGCCCACGGCAAATCGCTGGTCATAGGCGATGGTCAGAATAATCGCCGCCAAAATCGTCGGCGCGATTCCAACTAAATAAAGCGGAACGCTACTGACGCCTGACAAACCGCTCAGGAACAGCATCGCGATCATCAGCCCCGCCAGCGCCGCTGCCCGCATGGCATTGCGCATCACGCGCGGCTGAAATTTGGCGACATATGCCGACAGAACCACGGTCAGCATGAAGACGATCATCGCGGTTCCGCACCATTGCTTGACGCCGCCGGCCTCCTCGGTCGCCAGGTATGCCTGGTTCTCCGCCCGCAACACCTGCCAGTCGCGGTCGGTGATTGGTCCCCTGGGGACAATCACCGTGTCGTGCGGGTATTGTTCTGTCACGTCAGCCAGGGTGACATCTGCCGCCGCGCGGTCCTGGGCGGCTGTCGACGCGGCCACGTCCAGCTTGTGTGTTGGATGCGTCCGTAAAAACTGGAACGTGAGTTGGGCGATGGCCGGCTTCAAAGCCAGCGGAAACGGATCGGCCAAATCCTGCAACTGCGTCAATACTTCCGGGCCTAAGTCAGAGGAAAGGGTTTCCCCGGCTACATTCACGCGCCGCTCGGTGGTCTGATCGACGTCCGACTTGGAATCATCGACGGCCTGCGGCGCGGCCGGTTCAGACTTCGCCGGATAAAGCGTGACATACCGCACAAACGCCTGGTCAGTCCCGGTGGTGCGATTTAATTCCTCCTGCCGCTGCTCAGCAGGCAGGATCACCAGCGGCCCGCCGCCCACCGTAAGGCGATGCCTCACTTGCTCGACGTATCGCTGCACGGCCTGGTCGTACTTGGGCCGGTCATGATCGTGCTCACGTTCCAGCGCCGACAGATCTCCCGGATCAAGCACGGCCTGCAATTCCGGCTGCAATTCCGCAGGCACGCGGCGGTACGTCCTGTCGGGCAGCGCCAGCAGTTCATCCCGCAGCGCGCTCCAGTAATCCCCCGAAACGGCGCGATATACACGCGGCTCTTCGTCGCGAGCCCGCTGGCGCATCGGGTCCAACTGATCGGCGTCCGCGAAATCAAAATCAACGCGGCCGGTGATGTTGTGGCCGACATATTGGCCGGGTCGAAAGGGAATGACCTGCTGGCGAAGCATCAAGATCGCGGTGGCCGAGGCGAAAAACAGCGCCGCGACGACGATCGCGGCGGGCGCGCCGCTGGCCCGGAATTCGCGCCAGCGCGAACATTTTTCGGGAGTCGCATTGCCGGGCATGTCGTCGCTCATGGCGTGCTCTCCTCCTCCTCCAATACCTTCGCGGCCGCCTTTATCTCGCGCGGGTCCTCGAGTCCTGTCAGCACCGGGTCCGGCGCGTTGTAGGCGTTGACAATCGACTGCACCAGCCGATGGCGCACGATGTCCGCCGGGGCCAGCTCGATCGCCGCGATTCCCTTGATTCCGCGCAGTTTATGGACCGCATCGACCAAGCCGCTAAGCACTCCCGCCGCCAAATCGACCTGGCTGATGTCGCCGGTCACGATCATCTTTGATCCTCGCCCCAGGCGCGTGAGGAACATCAGCATCTGCGACGCCGTGGAGTTCTGCGCCTCGTCGAGGATCACCACGCTCTCGTTGAGCGTGCGCCCGCGCATGAACGCCAGGGGGATGACTTCGATCACGTCGTTGACCATGAAGCGCTTGACCTGCTCAAAATCCATCATGTCATGCAGCGCATCAAACAGGGGCTGCAAATAGGGGTTCACCTTGGCCTGCAAATCGCCCGGCAAAAAGCCCAGCCGCTCGCCCGCTTCGATGGCCGGCCGCACCAGCACCAGGCGCTTGACCAGCCCGCGCTTGAGCATCGACGCCGCCGCGGCGACGGCCAGATACGTCTTGCCGCTTCCTGCCGGCCCGATGCAGAAGGTCAGATCGTGGGCAAATATCGCCTCCAGATAGCGCCGCTGGCCTTCGGTCTTGGCACGAATTGCCTTGCCGCCGGCATAGACATCAATGTCATCCGGCGACATCGCCTCGGCGCGCCTGGTCGCCAGGCCAATCGCTTTTCCCACTTCGTCGGCGCTCAGCCAATCCTGACGGCGGAGCGTTCGTTGCAACTGGTCGATCACGCCGGCGGCCTTGCCAACCTGCTCGCGTTCTCCGCTGACGCGCAGTTCATCATCGCGGCTCACCACCTGCACGCCGAACGCCTCGCGGATTAAGCGCAGATGACGATCCGCCGACCCGAACAGGGCCAGCTTCTTCTCAGGTTGTTCCAGCGAAATGTTTAATTGCACGTCGGAGTACGCCAGTTGGTTTGGCTGCCTCTTATACCCCTATTTTTCCATGGATCGGTGAAAAAAGCGAGTGGGAGACGGCCTGGAGACAGGCCGTCGCTTCGGTAAGAATCGTAAATTATTTCAGGATAATAAGTTATGGCGATATGGCGGGTTGGGATAAGGAAGATCGCAGGGGCCTTAACTACCGGATGTGGTGTTATATTATCGGCCGGTACGCTCGATCTTGATTTGGTCCCTAACGTGTTCAGGGCGTGCCCGCGCCGGCCTGCACCGTCACATCCGGAATCACCACCGGCCCGTCATTTCCCGCAGCGGGAGCTGCGACTGTGAAATTGGCATGAACGTCGCCGATGAACTTGCTGCCGTGATCGTACGACATCAGCAAGGCCACCAGTTCGTAACTTCCCGGCTCAACATCCTGGCAGGTGAACGTGCCGTCGGGATCGGGTTTGATCTCGTAATGACGCCGAGTGCGGCGGTCGCGCTGGACGGCTAAATCGTATGCCTTTCCGGCGTCGGTCAGGAGAAATGCGTTCATCCACAATTGCCACGCCGCCGGCGACTTTTTAGCCGCGTCCGGCATGTTCGCCGGTGGCGGAACTCTTGTTGGTTCCTCGGCGTAGACGGTCAACCGCCAGTTCTGGAGACCCGTTGTTAATTCCTTGGGAACGATCACCCGGCCTGTGACGTTGCGGCAGCCGACACCCATTTCGACTTGCGCTGTTGCTCCCGGCGCCACCGTAACCCCCGTATCCGATCCGGTTTCTGGCGGCGCAACATTGCGCATGACAATCAAATTCCCCGGAACGACGGGATAAATCGTGAATCGCCCATCGGCATCGGTCGTGGCGGTCATGGCAACGCGCACCAGAGGCGCGTGAAAGTCGACTTTCACGGGATACCGCTCTTCCGCCAGCATCGCGCCGACCGATTCATTCGCTGCCGGCTTCCCATCGACAAACAGCCGCCCGTTGATCCGCCCCCAGGCGAGCATGTGCATGTCAGCGTTTTTTGCCAGTTCTGCTGAATTAACCTGCACAAATCCATCGTCGCTCGCCGCCGCCACAATAAACGGCTGCGCCTGTGCCGGGAAATTGAAGTTGCCGTCGTCGTCGCTCACGCATTGCGGCGCCGAGTCATTCCTGAAGGCGCCGTTGAAAACAGTCGCAGATTCATCCGGGACTGCCATTTCGACCACCACGCCACCCGCCGGCTTGCCGCTTGGCGCGAACACGCGCCCCACGATGTCCGCGCCCGGCCGCAGCGCAAAGTCCTGTACGCCCGATCCGGTCAGCAGGGGCGAATTCTCCGGCGTGTACCCGTGCGCTTCCACCCGGACATACCATCCCTTGATGGCCCCCACGAATTTATCCGCCTGAACTTCGTACTCGCCGTCATGAAATGTTTTGGCCGACCAGGCGGGGAATCTCACCCCCGGCGCTCGCTGATCGTAGGCTGCCGCATAAAGCACCTTGAATTCCGGGATCGGCTCCTTGGTCTGCGCATCAACCACGGTGCCGTGGAACGACGGAATGGCGTGCATTCTAAAATCCATCTTCTCCTGCCCGTCGGCGCAGTCGTACACGCCACCTGCGTAGCCAGACACATAGACACTGAGCCTCATATCCCCGTCCGGCGCATGCCTCAATTCGTACGCCCCCGACGAGTTGGTAGTCGCCTGCACATCGGCGCTGAATCCGCCGCTCCAGCGGTACACCGAGACTCGCGCCCCCGCGACCGGCTGCCCGTTGTCATCGGCGACCAGCCCGCGCACGGTGCGACCGGCTGACATCGCGATCTGCACCGGCGCGTTTTGGGTTGTGGTGGTTATGTCCGCCGACGCCGGCGCGAATCGCTCCGATCGCGCAATAAGCGTCACGCTCGCGTTGGCCGGCACGTGACGCAGGAGGAAATGTCCTTCGCTGTCACTGGTCGCCGTCGGCGTGCCGGGATTCGTCCAGCCCCAATCGGAGGTTGTTGTGATGCGAGCGCCGCTGATTGCCTTGCCGCTGGAATCGGCGACCTGGCCGCTTAACTCCACGCCGCGATCCATCGTCATTATCGCTTTTTGAGCGATGAGCTGGTCCGGCGGCGCTGAAAGCGTCATTGACGCGAAATCGCGATGCACCAGATGCACGCGAACGCTCGCCAGTGTTTGGCGCGGAACATTTCCATAGCTCCAGTGGCCGGTGGCGTCGGTGACCGCCTGCCCCAGCTTCACCGTCGTCCCCGGCAGCTTCTGCTGGCTGGGCGGCAATTCCCATTCGAGCCCGACATGCACCCCGTTGATGGGCTGGCCTTGTTCGTCCTGCACGATGCCGCCGATCGCGACCATCGTGGGGGCGGGGGCGGCGCCGTTGCCAATTGCCGCGGGCAGGTCAGCCGGCACGATCCCGCCGCCTGTCTGGACATCCCGAGTGATGGCCTGCGGCGCAGGCTGATTCATAAACTCGCGGATTGCCCGCACCGACACACCGGCGATGAGCACGGCTGCCGCTGCGCAAATACCCACTTTGAGCAGGGCGGCTTTCATAAGCAGGGCGGTACCCTCCGCCAGCGTCGCCGCGGCGGTGCCACCTTTTGCTCCGCTGGCGATGGTCGCCGCCAGCCCCGGCGGCGCGCCGCGCGATACGCGCTCGGCCAGGCAAGTGGATAAAGTCACCGTCGCGATCGTCACGCCCCGGCGCTGGAGAAATTCTCTTAGTCTTTCCACGGCCCGGTAGACGCGTTTCTCCGCGGCATCCTCGGAGATTCCCATCGCCTCACCGACGGCCCGATGGGTCTTGTTCTCGAAATACCGCAGCAGCAGTGCGTCGCGATCGGGCCCGCGCAGTTTGGCAATCCCCTCATCCAGGAGGCTGGATATTTCCTGCCATTTCTCTCCGGTTTCGTCCGCAGTTTCAGTTTCGCGAATCATGCTTGCCGCTTTCTGTTCACGATTTCGCCGGCGCAGCATATCCCGCCGCGCATTGGCGGCGACGTAACCGGTGGTTGTCAACAACCACCCCGACAGCGGGCGGTCCGATGGGATTCGATGTGCCTTTTGCGACAGCAGAATGAAGACGGCCTGCGTCACGTCCTCGGCCAGATGCGCATCGCGCACCTGCCGCCGCGCCGACTCATAGACCACGCCGACATACCGCTCGACCAACTGCCGAAACACTTCCGGCGATTTGCCCCGGCTGTATTCCTCAAGGAGCGAACGCTCGTGGGTGGGTTGGTTCATTTAATAAGTATTGTCCGCGGGGAAGGGTTCCCGACAAGAAAAAAAGAGGTGTTGAACCGCAGAGGCGCAGAGTTCGCAGAGAAATTCAAAGACAAGAATAACTGTCTTTGAGGCGTTTGCGGCGCATTATTGCTCTGCGTCCTCCGCGCCTCCGCGGTTCAATCGCATTTTGCTTTCGCG
>JBEKYH010000052.1:0-15765 GCA_049511115.1 Tepidisphaeraceae bacterium
CGCGGCCAAGGCTCAATCCGCGCTTCAGGAGATCGGACTACCCCAGTTGCTGGCCCTTGAGCCAAATCTCACCGGCGCCGGGGTCTCCGTCGGCCAGATCGAGGCGAATTTCAGCCAGACGGGCGGCAACGAATTTGAGGTAAGCCCCTCCACCACCGGTTTGCCCGCCTCACTCTTCACCTACATCGATCAAAACGGCAACGCCACGTCTATCTTTAATCCGGCTGCTGAATCAATGCATGCGGACCTGGTGGCCGACAGCTTGTATGTGCCTGGCACCGGCGTAGCGACCGGCGTCAGCCACGTGGATAATTACTCGGAGGCGTATTTCACCAACAACATCATTTTCTTCGGCCAGTCGATTCCGGATCAGGTGGTCAACCAAAGCTTCACGATCGGACAAAGCACCAATCTCCCGCTGGAGATCGCCGATCAGGAAGGGTCCGATACGTCGTATGATAATTACATTGCCCAGCACGGCACGATCATTGTTTCCGGCGTAGGCAACTCCGCGTCACCGGCGCCTCCCTCAACCTGTTACAACGGAATTGCCGTGGGGGCCAGTCCAGGGCCTTCCGCAAGCGGGCCGACGCTCGACAACGGCCGGTCGATCCCGGACATCACCGCCCCCGGAGATTACACCAGCTTCACTACCGCGATGGTTTCCGGCGCCGCCGCCGTGCTCGTTCAAGCCGGCGCATCGGGCGCAGGCGGCACTTCGCCGCAGACAGAAGCGGCAGCCGTCGATCCCCGCACCATCAAGGCCCTTTTGCTCAACGGCGCAAACAAGCAGTCAGTCACATTCAACCGCACGCCAACCTCGCCGCTCGATCCGGTGAACGGCGCGGGAATGCTGAATATTTACAATTCATACGAGCAGCTCGCCGCCGGCGAATTCGCGCCATCGTCGGTCGCAAGCACGCCCACGTTGCTTTCGACAGCCGCGCCTGACACGTCCTCTGCGCCGATCAAATCTTTTGCGGGCTGGAGTTTTAACTCGCTAACATCCAACGCGCTCGCCAACGCCTACGCCAACTACGTGTTCCAGCCTGCCGCTGGATTCACCGGCTATACATTCACCGCCACGCTCGATTGGGAACGGCAATACAACTCCAACCCATCCGTGCCGTTGGGGATCAATAATCTCGACCTTTACCTGTACGACACGACGACGAACACCCTCGTCGATTTTAGCGACAGCGCCGTGGATAATGTTCAGGATGTCTATGACACGAACCTGACCGCGGGCGACCGTTATGATCTGGAGGTCCTGAAGAACGGCGGCATCCCGTCGGTCACCCCGGGGGTAGTCTCCAACTCCGAGACCTACGCCCTGGCGTTCAATTTCGTGCCCGGCCCGGCTGTCGTGCAAGCGACCTGGGACGCCAGCGGCAGCGGAACCTGGGCCTCGGCGACCAACTGGAATGTCGTCCCCGATGCTGCCATGACCACGGCGGGTTTCCTCTCGTCTATCACTGCCCCCGCCACGGTCACGCTCAACGGCAACTGGACCGTCGGCAATATCAACTTCAACAACAACAATTCCTACACCATCTCTCCCGGAAGCGGCGGAATTCTCACCCTCGACAACGGCGGCCCCACCGCTACCGCATACGTCACGGATTCCAGCGGCAGCCACCTCATCGCAGCGCCGATTGCGCTGAACTCCAGCGCCTCAATTCTAATTTCCAGCTCTGCCAGCCTGCTCACCCTGTCCGGATCAATCTCCGGCGCAGGTGGTATTTCGCTCAGCGGTAGCGGCGCTCTCGTTTTAAGCGGGGCGAACACCTACACCGGCCCAACCAGCGTCAACGGAGGCGTGATGGTGGTGGAATCCTCCGCCTCGCTCCCCAGCACAACGGCACTCACCATCGGAAATGGAACAGCTCCCGCGACGTTCCGCCTCGCCGCCAATTCCGGGGCCAGCGCGGTTTCGTCGCTCACCGTCAATCCCGGCGCGACCCTGGACATCACCAACAACTCATTGGCGATCAACTACACGGGAGCCGACCCGGTCGCTGCGATTCGATCGGCGCTCGCCGGCGGATATAGCGGCGGCACATGGAAAGGAACGGGCATCGCCTCGTCTTATGCCGCCGACAGTCCCGGCCTCTTTTCCGTCGGCTATGCGGACGGCAGCCGTGACCCGGGCTCACCCGCCCAGCCCAACCAGATTCTGGTCAAATTCACCTTGGCCGGCGACGCCAACCTCGACGGCACGGTGAATTTCTCCGACCTGCTGGTTGTCGCTCAGAATTTCAACCGTTCGGTCGATGCGAGCGGAAACCCCGTGGATTGGGCCGATGGTGATTTCGACTACGATGGCGTGGTGAATTTTTCCGACCTATTGATCGTGGCGCAGAATTTCAACAAGACGCTGGGCAGCAGTGAGTTGGCATTGTTACCCTCATCCTTCGCCGCCGATTGGCAACTGGCCGACGCCGAGGTAAACGCGACGCGCACCTCCAACGTCCCTGATCCGGGTGCGATCGCGGCGCCGCTGCTGCTGGCGGGGGCGCTGCTGGCCCGGCGCGGTCGCGTCAGCGGCCGCCGTATTTCCCCAGCATGTTGATCGCCGCGCGGAAATCCTTGGGCGGAGGGCATTCAAGTTCAATCCGCTTGCCTTCCATATCCAAAAACGCAATCCGCGCCGCATGTAACGACAGCCGCCCGATCAACGGCCTTTCTACCTGGTCCTTCTTCTCGTGATAATCTCGCTTAAATCGGCTTAGAAAAATCCCCGGCGCTTCCCCCGAACGCGGCGGATTGTAAAGCGGGTCCACCGCCAGCGGCAGGCCGATTGATTTCAGGTGCACGCGAATCTGGTGCGTCCGTCCGGTTTTCGGAAAACAGCGCAAGAGCGAGTAAACGCGAAAGCGATTGACCACCTCCCAGCGCGTGACCGCCGGCGCACCATGCTTCACGACGGCCATATACACGTCCGATTTCGCGGACTTCCCCAGCGGCGCGTCGATCTCCCCTTGATCGGCGATGGGTTTCCCCGCGATCAGCGCCAGGTATTCCTTCTCCACCGTTCGATTCAGAAATTGCTGGCACAAATGCCGCTGCGCCTCGCGGTCCTTGGCCAACAGCAGCAACCCGCTGGTCTGCTTATCCAGCCGATGAACGAGGCGCAGTCGCGTCGGGCGGCCGTCCACATCGGGCGGGCCATCAATTTCATCCAGCACGCATTGCGGGTCATCCCGCCCCGGCGCTGTCGCCAGGCCGGCAGGTTTATTGACGGCTAAAATTCGCGCATCCTCCCAAACGATGTCGAGCATAAAATGGATTGTACGGTTATCCTTGCGCATAAAGGAGCTTGCGGATGAACTACCGTCGCTTGGGAAACGCTGGAATCAAACTTTCCGAACTCGGCATGGGCGGCTGGCTGACCTTCGCCAACGCCATTGAGGAAGAGCAGGGCAAGGCCATCCTTCACAAAGCCCTCGACCATGGCATCAACTTCTTCGATACCGCCAACGTCTACGCCATCGGCGGATGTGAGGAAGCCTGGGGAAAGCTCCTGAAGGACCGCCGCCGCAGCGATCTTGTGCTGGCGACCAAGGTTTATTTTCCGATGGGACCCGGGCCTAACGATTCCGGCCTGTCGCGTAAGCACATTTACGAACAATGCCACGCCAGCCTGCACCGCCTGAAGACCGAGTACGTCGATCTGTATCAGTGCCACCGTTTTGACGACAACACGCCGTTGGAAGAAACGTTGCGGGCAATGGACGACCTGGTCCGCTGGGGGAAAATCCTCTACTGGGGATTTTCGGAATGGACGGCCGAGCAGATCGAGCAGGCCCTGCGCCTCTGCGGCGATCGATTGGAAAAACCCAAGAGCAGCCAGCCCCGGTACAGCGCCATTCAGCGCGACGTGGAAAAGGCGGTCTTCCCCCTGTGCCATAAGGCGGGGATCGGCCAGGTGGTCTTTTCGCCGCTGGCCCAGGGCGTGCTGAGTGGCAAATACAAGCCCGGCGCCCCCTTCCCGACCGACAGCCGCGCCAGCGACCAGCGGCAGAATCAGTTTATCAAGCGATTTGTCAGCGACGACGCATTATTGGCCAAAGTGCAGCGGCTCATTCCCATAGCCAAGGAGAATAATTGCACGATGTCGCAGCTTGCGTTGGCCTGGGCGCTGCGTCGGCCCGAAGTGACCAGTTGCATTATCGGAGCCAGCCGCCCATCCCAGGTGGATGAGAATGTGGCCGCCAGCGGGATCATACTTTCGGCGGAAACAATTCGCAGAATTGATGAAACGTTGAACTGAAGTTGAACGATCCTGGAGTTGAATAAGGCGAAGCACTAATTACTGAACCGCTCACCCAGGGTCAGCACGGGAAAATCAGCGCATTCCACGTCGGCGGCCGCGTCATGCAGCGTCATGATCGATCGCCGCGCCGCCATCCAGACGGTCGGCTCATCGACTCCGCCGGCCACGAGGGCGCGCCGCGTTTTGTCGATGGCCCGGGCGATGGAACGAATAAACGCCTCTTCCGCCGCGGCGGCGCCAGTTTTCCGAGGAACGTCTTTGGTCTGCATGATCGAACTCCTATACCATTGTGATCCTTTCTTACATCGCTAATCCACGGATGTGTTTCCATAGGGGCGGTCTTCCTACTTCTAGTAGGGAAAGACCCCTAAGTAATCACTGCATCATGCGACGGGTGTAAGCTGACGCGCATAACAGAGCGGAAAATGCGGCGGCGTATGCGCATGAAGGAAAGCGGCCGTTAAAGGCCCTACCAGAGGAAAAAGCCCGCATTTTATGGGAGGAAAGGCCGATCCTTCGGCCCTGAGGTCAGGCCGACTCAGCGCGATACGGCCAGGAGGCCGGGCCTATGCGAAGCACGGGAAAATCAACATTCTCCACGTCCATGGCGGCCCGATGAAGGATGGCCAGCGCCCGTTGCAGGCCCAGCCAGATGATCTCTTCATCCGCCCCCGCGGCCACGAGGCAATCAAATGTAGCCGCCATCGCCTGATCCATTGCCGCCAGAAACGCCTGTTCCGGCGTCAGTTGCGCGTCAGGCGTGTGATTTGCTGTTTCTTCCATCGATACCCTTTTGTGGTGACTCGGCCTAATCATATCGACAGATTGAGATTTTCTCTTAATAGGCGCGTGTAACTCCTCTTCGTGGGGACTCCGCTCTCCTACCCCCTCCCCCGGTGTTTCCGGGGGAGGGTCGATGTGGGGGCGCTTGGCAATTCGCCACAATCGAGCGCTGCACCCTTAGAAATCCATTGAATTACATCCGTATTAAAGACAATCACTGTTTTAGCCCCTTTACACATTGACGCCGGGGTCACGTGTCATCCCGCATTTATGAATTTGTAAGTGCTGCCTGCCAAGGGAGTTGCGGACGCAAAATACGTTAGCATTTAATAACATTAAAATGAAAAAGTGTAAAGTTTGTAAACCCCCTCCGAGCAGCCCGTGCGAAGGCACATTTCTGCTCTCATCGCCCTTCAAGCCCCCTCCTCAATCGCGGACGAACCGGGTGCGGCCGTAAATACAGCGATGCGAAAACAGTTGTCACTCCATCGTGCATTCTGCACATCCCTCAATACTTGATTTTCCCCCCGCACCACTCCACACTTCCAAAGCATCAGGCGGCGTTGCCGCGGATTGCCTGCGTAATCCGCGGCGGCAAAGGCGGAGTCAGACGCCGGCCTGCGAGCGGTTGGAGTGGTAAAAACAAAAGAGAAGATCACCCATGGTGTTAGCCAATGAGTTGGGTCTTTTTGCCGACGGCGGCGCGCGCGAACTCGACGCTCACGCGCGGCGGCGGCAGGTGTTGCTGCATCTCCTGGCCAACGGCTTGCCCGTACCCTCCGACGGCGAGGCGGAATTTGAGGAACTCTGCAAGGGGTTTCAGGAATCCTTTAAGGAACAGGCCCGCCTTCTCGCCTCGCATCGCTGCCCGGCGGATCAGCGCATCGAGGCCTATCTTCAGGCGCATTTTTCCGACTTGAATCTCAATTGGACGCCGCGCCTGCCGAGCCATTCGCTGATCCTCGACCAGTACGGAATCGCCCGCGAATTGTCGCTGCCGATTGACGGGGAGTCGTTCACGAGTGAACTGCTCACGTCCTATCGCGTGATGAACGGCGTGCTGCACAATCCCAAGAGCGACCGCCGCACCACGCAGGGAACCTTTCACGTCGCCGAAGGCGGCCTGCCCGTTCCGGGGGATAAAAAGGCGGTTCCCAAAAAAGTATTCGCCGAACTGTTCCGCCGCGCCGTGAAGCCGCCGACGCAATCGTTGACATTGCCGTTTGCGGCCAGCCAGCGCAAGCCGGTGCGAACATTCGTGTCGCTGCTCCTGCGCCCGATTGTCTGCCCGGAGGTTCCCGGCGTCTGCTCGCAGAAAACCATGGAGATCCGCTTCTTTGCCCCGGGCAGCCTGGTGAGCAACCTGGATTTTGTCGAGTCGATCTTTGGCAACGGCGGCAATCCCTTCCTCCCGCGCAATGACGCCGGCCTGGACGTGGAGCATTGGACCGGCCACAGCGGCTGCGTGATTCTCGCGCCTCATCTATTGTCATTCACGAAAAAGGAACTGGGCCTGCCGGCCTGGGAGAACGCCACCGAGCGCCAGCGCCGCGACGGGATGTGCTACAAGAAGGAAACCGAAACCTACAACGACGGCACCCCGTTCAAGATCACCTGCCGCTCCGCGGCGGGCGTGATCGTGACCATCCTGGCCGACAATTACTACGGCTACTGCAAGAAGGAAGTGAAAACGCAGATCAGCTATGCAGCCAATCTATATGGCAATGTCGAGGAGGAGCATTCCGGCGGTGCCATCGCCTTCGCCAGCTTCAGCTTCGGCGATGAATATCAGGCGCAGAGCGTGAAGGTCAACGGGCGCACCTTCGAGGATGTGAAGCGCGATTACGCCGAATACATGGATATCCGCCCCGAAGGCTACGGCATCGACTGGAAGTTTCCTGATCTTGTTTACGTTCCCGAAGACATGCGCGCCAGCACAATTCGCCAGCAGGTCTGGTGGACGCACAATGGCAAGGAGCGGCATATCCCCCTGCTACCCGGCAAGGTCTACATGACGCCGTCGGGCTTCAAGGTGCGCATGGAGAAGCACCCGGGGGCGCCCAGTTGGCGGATCATCGGCGCGCGCGGCGACGGAACCTTCTGCCACAAGCCCTGCACCGTGAGCGGCGGCGGCAAGAGCGAAATCAGCAAGAGCCTGCGCGATTACATGCTGTACGGCCCGATTTTCGTGGCCGATCTGCAGCGCGATCTTGATCTGGTGGAGAAGATCATGCAGAAGGATTTCTCCGACCGCTGGCGGTCCACTTACGCCAACAAGCCGACCTACAAGGACCGCGGCTTCCGCCCCCTGCTCAGCCCCGAGCGAACGCTGGGCAGCCTCATCAAGCTGCTTTCGCCCAGCCCCGATTACAGCGACGAATACAACGCCTGGCTCGCGTCGATTCCCAATTACATTTACCCGATCGTCTTCATCATCAAGCGGTTTTACAATCCGGAATGGAAAGGCGACTGGCGATCGCATTTCGGCGTGGACATTGTCAACGGCTATCCCGGCAACGAGCTGAAATTTGAGGACCGCAAACTCATCGGCACTTACCTGCGCGTGGGCCTGATGGAGCCGGCCGCGTGGCGGACGTTCAAGGTGCGCCAGGATTTCGCGGCCGCGTCGAAGGTGCAGACGGAAGACGATATCTCGGCATCGGTGGTGGTCCCGCTGACGCATCTCGCCCATGACGTGCCGGGCGTGAAGGGCATGAGCCGCAAGTTCTCCATCAACTGCGAATACCGCCTCTTCCAGCGGCCCGATGACGCCGTTCATCGCGGCCTCGACAAGCAGACCGAATCCGACATGGCCCGCCCCGACAACTTCATCTCCAATTTTGAGCCGCTGAACAGCGCCCAGGCCCAGGCGATGGTGGAGAAAGTCACGGAATTTGAGCAGTTCACCTCTCCCATGCGGCACCTCATTCAAAGCTGCGCCGACGCGGGAAAGGGCTTGTTTGTCTCGTCGGCGCATCCGCGCCTCGTGGATGGCAAACCGAGTAAAAACCCCCGTTACCTGCAAATCCGCCCCGACCTGATCGACCCCATGAGCCTGTACGTCGCCGAGCGCGGCATGCGCCTGTTCTACGCGATTCCCGCGGATGAACCGGTCCTTTGGCCGGTGGACGCCGTCCTGATCGGCCGCCGCAACAATCCGGCCGAACCTGCGGCGAACATCCGCGGTCTGGCCGTCTACAACCCAATCCACTACCAGGAACTTCCCGAATTGTTCATGGATTTGATCTGCTCGCTCACCGGCAAAAGTCCCTCCACCACCGGCGCCGGCAGCGAAGGCGCGCTCACCAAGAGCCCTTTTAACGCGCTTCGCCCGACGATCGATCTCAATAACGCATTGGTCAGTTACATCCTGACAGGCCTGGGCGGCTTCTCAACCGCCGCCGGTTACATCGGGCCGAAGGTGCGCGTGGACCACGACATCAGCCTGCTGGTGCCGGAACTGGTCTGCCGGCTTACGATCGAAGAGCGCGATCCCGAATATCTCATCCGCAACGGGCACCTTGAACCAATGCGCGATTACGTCTACGAGGGCGAAAAAATTCTCGCCAGCCGCCTGGGCTACCGCATCACCGCCAAGTTTGTGCAGACGTTTTTCGGCAGAGTCTTCGACAACCCCGGCAAGGTTTTCGACGAGGCGATTTTGCGCCCCGAAACCCAGGACCGCGCCGCTTTCGCCGACGGCGTGAAGAATATCACCGAAGCCCAGGAGCGCGTCGCGCAGGATT
Organism: Tepidisphaeraceae bacterium; assembly: GCA_049511115.1. Lineage (GTDB taxonomy): Bacteria > Planctomycetota > Phycisphaerae > Tepidisphaerales > Tepidisphaeraceae > JBEKYH01. Next base: position 8,806 of record JBEKYH010000052.1, read on the forward strand.
ATTTCAAGGACGGCTCCATCGAAGACGCCTGCCCTCCCCTGAAAGCGCTGTTGACCATCATGGCCAAGGGTTCATTCGAGGGCAAAGACGCCGGCCACCCTGACATCCGGGCCATGTTCACGCGCGAGTATCTCCTGGCCAGCGATTGGTATCGCCAGCGCCTCGCGGCCAAGCAGCGCAAGGACATCGCCCTCTGGAAGCGGCACCTGGCCTATCTCGACGGCTACGCGCAGACCTCCGCGGCGGCTGATGAGGAAACCAATGTGGACCTGCCCGCGCGTCGCGCGCTGGCGGCGGCCGAGCTGGAGCGGGTCAGCTCGCCGGCTTATCTGCAATCGCTCGTCGGCACGCTCGCGGCTGATCCGAGCGCCGGATGATGCAGCATGTTGCGGTACAGCATCATGCCGGCCGCGCAAATCTACTTTTGCATTGGTTAGCCAGTTAACCGGCAACAAGTCCGCACCGATAAGTTATCTGTGCTCATGCCGTTGCGTTGCGCCGCGCGGGCAAAATCAAGCGGCCAATTGCGGGCACGGGCTACCCACCAATTTTGATCGGACGACATGGCAAAGGATGTGCGGGCAATTGTCGGATCGTGGTGCATGGTCGTCCCAGGCTGCTCGTGCCTTCTGGTTATCGGACTCGCCGCCTTCGCGCTTATCGGCTGGATGTTTGGCATTCCGGTCCTGCGGAATCTGGGGCAGCCCGTGCCCATGAATCCGGTAACGGCGGTGTCGTTCTTTGCGATGGCCGCCGCCCTCTGGATTTCGCGCCGACCACACGGCCCCGCCTGGAGCGCGCGGCTTGCCCGCTTTCTGGCGATTCCTGTTCTCGTTACTGCTCAATTGAAGTTGGCGGACTGCTGGCTCGGTTGGCATTGCGCGCCGGACACCCTGCTGTTTCGGGGCGAACTCAACGGCAATCAGATGGCGCCCAATACCGCATTTTGCTTTGTGGCCCTGTCCCTGGGATTGCTTTTGCTGGATTGCAAATTCCGCGGCAGATTCCATGTCGCTCCAGGCCTGTTTCTGACATCAGCGGCGGTCGCCGTCCTGGCGTTGGCGGGTTATATTTACACCGTCCTCTGGCTCTATTCGCTGGCCAATTTCAACCCCATGGCGCTTAACTCGGCAGTGGGGTTCATCGCCCTGGCTGCCGCCGGTTTGTGCGCCCGCCCGGATGCCCAGCCTGTGCGCTTGTTCGCTCGGGACTGGACGCTGGAAAAGAAAGTCGGCGTCGGTTTCGCCATCGCTCTGACGACTTTGATTCTCATCGCCTTCACCAGCTACCGCAGCGCGGCCATCGCCATGGAGGCCAATGCCGCGGGAGTTTCATTGGCGCGGCATGATCTGGCTGTCGCCGCCGCGCGCCGGATAATGTGGACGACCGGCCTGGGCAGCACGCTCGCCCTGGCGCTGGTTGGCACGGCCGGCTGGCGCATTCGGCGCGATATCGGCGATCGAAGGCACATGGAAGGAGAACTCCGCCACGCCAAGGAACTGGCCGAAGCCGCCAGCCGCGCCAAAGGCGAATTTCTGGCCCACATGAGCCACGAAATCCGCACGCCTCTCAATGGCGTCATTGGCATGACCGACCTGCTGCTGGGCCTTGATCTGACCGGCACGCAGCGCCATTACGCGGAACTGGTCAAATCGTCGGGCGAATCCCTGGCGGCTCTCCTCAACGATATTCTCGATTCCTCGAAGATCGAAGCCGGCAAGCTGGAAATCGAATCCGTCGAGTTTGATCTGCTGGCGACCGTCGAGGACATCGCCCAGATCATGATCTACAAGGCTTCGCAGAAGCACCTGGAGATTGCCTGCCACGCCAACGCCCGGGTGCCCCGCCACGTCAACGGCGATCCCGCGCGCGTGAGGCAGATTCTGGTGAACCTGGTCAATAACGCCCTCAAGTTCACCGAGGCCGGATCAGTCAGCATTTATCTGGCGCTTCAGCAGGAATTGCCCGACGGCGTCGTGGTGCGCTTCGCCGTCACGGACACCGGCGTCGGGATTCCCACCGATCGCATGGATCGCCTGTTCAAGTCCTTCTCGCAGGTGGACGCCTCGACAACCCGCAAATACGGCGGCACTGGATTGGGATTGGCGATCTCCAAACAATTGGCCGAACTCATGGGAGGCGAGATCGGTGTGACCAGCGAGATCGGCAACGGCTCGACCTTCTGGTTCACGATCAAATTTGCCAGCGCCGCGCCCGCAAGCTCATGGCAACCTCCTCCGTCGGTTGACGCGCGGGGAATCCGGGTGCTCGCCGTTGACGACAATCCCGGCTCGCGCCACGCGCTGCAACAGCAGATCGAAAGTTGGGGCATGGAGTCCGCCACCGCATCGGGAGGCCAGGACGCCTTGCGAACCCTGGGCGAAGCCGCTTCGTTCGGACGGGCTTTCCGAGTTGCACTCGTGGACGACGACATGCCGGACATGAGCGGGATCGAACTCGCCCGCGCCATCCAGGCAGACGCCGCGCTGCAGGAAACCGTCCTGATGATTCTCCTGTCGGCGCACGCTCAAGCCGACCCCGACGTTCTCGCCGCCGCGGGTTTTTCCGGGCACATGACCAAACCCGTCCGTCAATCGCAGTTGTTCGACGCCATCATGGACGCTTTGTCCGCCGCCGCGCGTCGCACGCCTTCGGGCCGTCTCACGACCGCGCCGCGCCCCACTACCAGCGCCGCCTCTTCATCGGCCCCGCGCGGCATTCACCTGCTTCTTGCCGAGGACAACCGCGTGAATCAGATCGTCGCCTCGGAAATCCTGCGTAAGAATGGGTTCACTTTCGACGTTGTCGACGACGGCCAAAAAGCCGTGGAAGCGGTCAGCGCCGCGCAATACGACCTGGTCCTGATGGACTGCCAGATGCCGCGGATGGACGGCTTTGACGCCACGCGCGAAATCCGCCGCCGCGAAGCGGATCACCCGCCCGCCGATGGACGCCGTCTGCCGATCATTGCCCTCACCGCCAACGCCGTGAAAGGCGATCGCGAGCGGTGCCTCGAAGCCGGCATGGACGGTTACGTCAGCAAACCAGTTAACGCATCGCGACTTATCAAGGAGATTGAATCGCTGTTGCCAAGCGGCGGCGCCGCGCGGACCGCCGAGCCATGCCTGGCCGAAGCATCGCCTGGAACAAAGGGCCCTGAATCACGAACAGCGCCGCCATCGGGGAACCCTCCGTTCAGCGTCGACGCGCTTCTGGAAATCTGCATGGGAAACCTGGCAACCGCACAAGCGACCCTCGACGAATTCGAGCGGCAGGCAACCACGGACGTCGAGAGGGTGCAATCCTCGGTGGCAGGCAGCGATTTTCGGCGCACGGCGGACGTGGCGCACGCCCTCAAAGGCGCGGCGGGGATCATCGAAGCCCGCGAGGTGCGCCGTATCGCCGCCGACCTGGAGGCGATGGGCCGCGCCTGTGATCTGGGACACTCCAGGGAGTCGCTGGACGCCCTGCGCCTGGAAATCGGCCGTTGCCTGGCTTACCTGCCTGCCGCCAAAAACCTGATGATTCAAAAGGCCGACAAACCCAACGGCGAGGTTCCCCATGTTGCATACTGCAAATGAAGCTGCGCGTAGACCCGGAATGCCGGTCCTCATTGTGGACGACAACCCCATGGCGCTCCTGGTGCTTAAGAACGCGCTGATTCAAGGCGGCTACGAAGTCACCGCCACCAACAATGCCGACGACGCGCTGGCCGTGCTGCGCGTCAGCGCCCACCGCCTGGTCATTACCGACCGCGAAATGCCGGGCATGGACGGCCTGCAACTTTGCCGGGCCATTCGCTCTGAAGGTCTCGCCGGCTACACCTACATCATCATGCTGACCGCCCGCAGCGAGGCGGATGAGCGCGTCGAGGGCCTGTCCGCCGGCGCGGATGACCTGATCGCCAAGCCGTTTCACCCCGCCGAACTGCTCGTCCGCGTACGCAACGCCGAGCGCCTGCTGGCCCTGGAAACCCGCGACGTGGCCAGCTTCGCCCTGGCAAAACTTGCCGAGAGCCGCGATTTGGAAACAGGCACACACCTCGAGCGCGTGAGGAATTACTGTCGCGTATTGGCCCAGCACCTGGCCTCGCAGGCGCCGGCGGGCAGCTTGATCAATTCCGAATACGTGCGCCTGATCTACCAGACGAGCCCGCTCCACGACATCGGCAAAGTCGGGATTCCCGACGTCGTTCTCCTCAAGCCCGGCAAGCTCACTGAGCGCGAATTTGAAATCATGAAGACCCATACGATTATCGGCGCGCGTACGCTTGAGGCCGCCATCAAACAGTTTCCCGGAATTGACTTTCTCGAGATGGCCCGCGACATCGCAATGACCCACCATGAACGCTGGGACGGAAGCGGTTATCCCAACCAGCTCGCCGGCGAGCAGATTCCCCTTTGCGGGCGGATCATGGCGGTGGCCGATGTGTATGACGCGCTGACCACCAAGCGGGTTTACAAACCCGCTTACGAGCATGAATTTGCGCGCTCGACCATCGTCGGAGAGTCCGGCCGGCAGTTCGATCCGGCCGTGGTCGAGGCGTTTATTCAAACGGAATCCACCTTCATCGCTTTGCGAAATAAGCTCTCTGAAGCCGCTTCGGCCGCCGCGTGAGACGAAAGAGAGATGGGGCATGAGAATCCTGGTTGTCGATGACCTGGCGATCATTCGCGACCCGATCGTCGCCGCCCTCAACGGCGCCGGTCATGATGTCGTCGGCGCCGCCGACGGCGCCGCGGCGCTGGCCTGCCTCAAATCCCACAAACCCGATCTTCTGTTACTGGACATCCAGCTTCCCGACATCAGCGGACTGAAAGTGCTGCGCCGGGTGCGAAGCGATCCCGCCACCGCGCGGCTCCCCGTGATTCTCCTCAGCGCCGACGAAACGCGCGATTCGATCGTCTCGGCGAGAAAACTGAATGTTCAGGGATATCTCCTTAAATCACGTTTTTCCATGAAGGAGTTGCTCGCCCGCATGGACAAATTTGATCCCGCGAAGGCGCCTCCGCCCCAATCGCAGGTTTCCCCGCCGCCGGCCACGGATTCCCGTCCAATCGCGGAAATCCCCCAACTGCTCACGCGCGACGAGTTTCTCGCGCGCACGAAATCCGTGCTGGAAGCCAAGACGCTGTCCGGCGTGGTAACGCAGGTGATTGCCCTGGCGACTTCGCCGCGGACGGACCTTGCGGACCTGGCCAAGCTGGTCAGCAAGGACGCCGTTCTGACAACGCGGGTCCTGCAAGCCGCGAACAGCGCCGGCTATCGCTCGGCCAAGGGCGCCGTAACCACCATCGCCGACGCCATCCGCCAGGTCGGTTGCAGCCGCATCCGCAACATCGCCGCCGCCGTCGGCATTTTCCAGGCCATGCCCGAAACCTCCGCCGATGGTTTCAATCCCATCCGCTGCTGGCAGCATTCCTTCGCCGTCGCCCAATTGTGCGAATTGCTGGCCGGCCCAAGCGGCCAGAAATCCGGCGCCGCTTATCTGGTGGGCCTCTGCCATGACCTGGGCGAGATAGTCCTGCGCACCTTGTTCGGCAAGGAATATCAGCAGATCATCGAAATCGAAAATTCAACGGCTCATCCCCGCGAAGTCCTTGAGATTCGCATGCTGGGCATGGCGCACGGCGAACTCGTGAGCGCGATCCTCAATTCCTTCGGCCTGCCCGAGGCGGTGCGCAAACCCATCGAATCGTTCCACGCCGCCGGCAACGCGAATTCATTGGGAGCTCCCGGCACGTTGGAAGGCATCCTTCGCGTCGCCGAGTGGTATGCCAACGGCCTGTTGCTGGCTTCTTCTGAGACGGCTGAACTGAATCTGTTGACCGCCGCCCAATGCACGTCCGCTATCGGATCGGCCCAACCCCTGCGTCCCGATACGCAGACCCTGCGCGGCGAGATCATGGCTCTCACCGGCATGCTCGCCAAGCTCTCTCCCGCCGAGGAAGCGGAACTGACCAAGCCCCTTCTCGCCGCCGGCGAAAATAACGTCTGGGTCGCGCGTGACGCGGCGATGTCGCCGCTGGATTCCGTTTCCGCCGCCCTCTCCTGCCTGACGCGGGCACATATAAAAGACCGGCTTCCCACCGCCGCCGAAGCGGAGGATATGGACGGCCTGGTCATCGCCGGCGACAAGGCGTTGCAGGAGGCCGCCGCAAGCCTGGATCGCGTGGCGAGAACTTCCCTGCCAACGCTGCGAATCATTCCCGCCAACAGCGAGCATGCAGACCCTCAGGCCCTGCGCTGCCCAATCGCGCTATCCCAAATCCACGCCTTTTGCGCTGCCCTAACCGAGCGCGGCAAGGGGCGCAAAGTCGCATAGGAAAAGCCTGCCCGTGACTTCCATGTTTGATAGTTAAACAGTCACCTCCAACATGGCCGGCCACTTGGTCCGCCAGTACAATTCGCAACAGTCGCAGCGAATCTGAGGGAACCTCATGTCATTGAACCAACGCGTTTTCGGCTTTTTCGCGGCCATTTTCTTGTTCCAGGCCAGTGGGGCTTTCGCCCAAATTACAGCCCCCGGGCCATCGCCGGAGTTTTACCAGTGGGCACTGACCCCGCCGATGGGATGGAATTCCTGGGATTGTTACGGCGCCGGCGTCAATCAGGACCAGACCCTGGCCAACGCCGACTACATGAACCAGAACCTCAAATCCCACGGCTGGAACGTCGTGACCATTGACATTCAATGGTATGAGCCGCTGGCCCACACCGATCAATACCGGCGCAATGCCGTGCTCGTGACGGATGAAAACGGCCGCCTGCATCCGGCGCCCAACCGCTTTCCGCTGACGAAAGACACGAGTTCGTTCAAGCCGATCGCCGATTATCTGCACGCCAAGGGATTGAAATTCGGCCTTCATCTTTTGCGCGGCATTCCGCGCCAGGCGGTCGATCGTGACAACACGCCAATCCTGGGGACCAACCTTCATGCCGCGGACATCGCCGATAAGG
>JBEKYH010000053.1:0-15731 GCA_049511115.1 Tepidisphaeraceae bacterium
GACATCCACAATTTCAGTCTGTCAAACCGTTTCAGTCTTTTCGCGGTTGAGGTTTGCCCGTATCCTGTGTGGCCATGAGCGCGATCAAGATTGGCGTCATTGGCGGGACGGGATTGGGGCAGTTGCTGGGGGACAGCGAGGGGGAACGGCATGAGGTGCAGACGCCGTTTGGGCCGCCGAGCGGGGCGATCGTGGAGACAGAGTGGGAAGGGTTGAGCGTATTGCTGCTGCAGCGGCATGGGGCGGGGCATATGTTCCATCCCTCGCGGGTGCCGTATCGGGCCAATATCTATGCGCTGAAGCAGTTGGGGTGCACGCACCTGATCGCGTCGGCGGCGTGCGGGAGCTTGCGGCAGGAGTTCAAACCGCGCGATCTGGTGGTGGTCGATCAATTGATCGACAGAACATCGCATCGCGAAGGGACATTTTTTGACGCGGCGGCGGTGCACGTGGAGTTTGCCGAGCCGTTCTGCGGGGGATTGCGGAAGCTGCTGCTGGAATCGGGGAAGGAAACGGCAAGTGAGGGGGGATTTGCGGTCCATGACGGCGGATGCTACGTCTGCATGGAGGGGCCGGCGTTTTCGACGCGGGCGGAGAGCCTCATGCACCGGCTGATGGGCGGCGATCTGATCGGCATGACCGCCTGCCCCGAGGCGAAACTGGCGCGGGAGGCGGAAATCCCTTATGCGCTGGTGGCGCTGGTGACGGATTACGATTCCTGGAAGGGAAAGCCGGTAGGCAAAGAGGGAGAGGTGGCCACGCCGGAGGCGCTGTTGCAGGAGATCATCGCCAATATGCAGGCGGCGTCGGCGAACGCGATGGGGGTCGTGCGCCGGGCGCTGGGGAAAATAGCGGCTGACGCGGGGGTGCTGGGAGCGTCGCCGGCGTCGGAGGCGCTGAAACTGGCGATCTGGAGCTATAAGGCGGCCATTCCCAAAGAAGAAATTCAACGACTTTGGGCGCTGTGGGGCAAATATTTTCCGGTAGAATGATTTGTCCGATCTGATTACGATGGGGCACCGGGAATCCTTCCGCGCGCCGCCGCCTATAATCGCCTTGAGTTTAGTGGAGCGAACATGCCCTTGTCATTCGCTGCGTATCCACGACGAATAGCCCTGGCAGCCCTGTCCGCGGCGCTGGCCGCATTGGTGTGGGGCGACTCCGGGGCCGCTCAGGTTCGCACACCTGATGGGGGCCAGGTTCTCACACCGGATCCGGCGATAGCCGATGCGGCGCCCAATGGAGGCGTGTACGTTTCGGATTCGGCGGTGGCCGTCGATAAGATGGCGCTGGCCACACGGCTGGAAAAGTTGAAGGAGTGGTCCAAATCGGCGGACGTTTACCAGGAAATCACCGAGAAATATCGCGATCGCGTGGTTCCGCTGGGGGTGGACGACCAGGGAGTCGTCGATCAGTACACGTCGGTTCTCACGCTGGTCAACCAGCATTTGCGCACCTGGCCGCCGGAAGGATTGACGGTTTATCGCGACCGGTTTGAATTGACCGCCAAAAAACTGGTTGATTCGGCGCGCGGCGATGATCTTGCCCCACTGCACGAAGCGTTCGATCTTTACTTCGCGACGGACAGCGGCAAGGCGGCGGGGCTGAAACTCATCGACGCCTATATTGAGTTGGGCGATTTTCCCGCGGCGACATGGATCGGCCAGGAATTGCTGAACCATCCCAATTTGACCGTCGAGCGGCCGGGCGTGCTGTTCCGGGTGGGGCTGGCGGCGCATCTGGCGGGGGATGACAAGACCGCGCAGGCCATGCTGGGGGAACTGAAGGATAAGTTTTCCAACGTCATCGGCACCATCCGGGGCGGCGATGTGACGCTGGCGGAGGAACTGGGGGCGGAACTGGCCAAGGCGCCGGTTGAATCGGAAACACCGGATCAGACGGGGGATTCGTGGCCGATGATCGGTGGAGACGCAAGCCGCGGTAAAATCGCGGCGTCGCCGGCGCGGCCGGGGGCTAAGCTCTACGCCATTGATCTGGCGCAGCCGAATTGGAAGAAGAATGTTGCGACGCCGGCGGAGCGGGCGGAATCGCAAGCGTATGACCAGACGTTTCGCCATGACGGCAAGGCGATGGGAGTTCTTCCCGTCGCCGACCGGGGACAACTGTTTTTCCAGGACAACGCACAGGTATATGCGGTGAACCTGGAAACCGGCGCCCCCCTGCCGGGGTGGCTGGCAACGTATCCGCAGAGCCACGGGCAATATGAGCGGCCCAAGGCATGGAACATGCCCAACGGGCGCCCGTTCACGGTGTCGCTGACGGACTCAGAGGTGGTCGCGGTGATGGGCCAGGAGGACGCCATCTCCCGACTTCTTGGCCACACCGCCGGACAGGAAGCGACGGTCGTTTGCCTGGACCGCCAGACCGGCAGGGAAAACTGGGCGGTTGGCGCGCGCGATCTTCCCGACGAGAACCTTCACTCGCTGGTTTTCGACGGCTCGGCGCTGGTGGTCGGCAACGGGGTATTCCTGGCGGCGCGCGGATTTAAGAACAACGGATACGAAGACTGCTATGTGATTTGCCTTGATCTGTCGAGCGGGGCGTTTCGGTGGTCGTGCTATGTGGCCAGCGCCCCGTCGGGGGGCTCGGTGAATGGGAACGCGGGTTCGATGGCCCTGGGGTTTGAGGCGGCGACCCATTTGTCCTACGCCAGCGGGCGTGTGTTTGTATCGACTAACCTGGGCGCCGTGGCGGCGCTGGATGCGTACAGCGGGTCGGTGGCGTGGCTGAATATTTATCGGGATGCGTCCGACACGGCCGACCCCAACTTGATGATGGTCGGGCCCATGGCGCGGGGATTTGGCGGATTTCCCGGCGGCTGGGGCGCGGGGATGCCGGTGCAGCAGAATCCGCCGCCGCTGCCGTCTCCCTGGACGGCCAACGCGGCGATCGTCCACGGCGGCAATGTGTTTGTGCTGCCGACGGATGGAAAATACATCCTGGTCTATGACGCGGGCAACGGGCGCACGGTCAAGAAGATCAAAAAGTCCGATTGCCCCCCGCCGTCGATTGACGACGACCCGGCCGACCCCAGCGCCAGCGAGCCCAATGCGCTGCTGGGCGTGATGGACCAGGTGCCGGTCAATGACCATGGAACGGTGCGGAAGGAAGACCTTTTGCTGCTGGGAACCCCCAGCCACATCGTGGCGATCAATTGGCGTGATTATTCGCTGGATCAACCCACGCCACCGCCGTGGGTGGCGCTGAACCTCAACGGCGGTTCGATCATGGGCCGGGCGTTTTTGACGTCGGACAGCGTCTATGTTCCAACCTCCAATACGCTGGACCGCGTGGCCATCCGGACGGGGACGCTTGTCGAAGCATACCCCAGCGGGGCTGCGTGGCCGCCAAATGAAGAGCCGGGGAATGTGATCGTGTGCGGCGACCAGATTGTGGTGGCGGGCCAGCAGCGCGTGAGCGTCTACAGCGACTTGAAGTTTGCCCAGTCGCGGCTGGATGCGCAGATCGCCGCGGCGCCGGCTGACCCGGAATTGAGGCTGCGCTATGCGGAGATCATGTTCCTGGCGGACCAGCCCAAGCTGGCGGCGCAGAAGCTGGATGAGGCGGCCGGGTTGCTGGCCGGGGCGAGCGGTCCGGCGGACCGCGCGGTAGGCAACCAGGCGTTTAGCGACGCGATTGAATTTGCCGTGAAGAGCTGGCTGGGTAACGCGGAGGACGCCCAGGTCGGCGGCTTGTTCGATCGCGCCATGACGCTGGCAAAAACCCCGAGCCAGAAGGCGAATTACCGCCTGACGCGGGCGCGCTACGAGCATTTTGGAGCGCACGATCTGAGCGCGGCCATCAACCTTTACCAGGGAATCCTGGCTTCGGACGCCCAGCGCACGGTGGCGGCGGCGGAGAGCATCATTGAAGACCCGCTGCGCGCGTCTGCGAGCGATGACAACAACGCCCTGCAGAACCAGGCGTGGCAGGTTGCCGCGACGGCGATCGCGAGGATTCAGTCCGAGCCTAACGGCGCCGAGGCGTACAAGCCGTTTGAGCAGGCCGCCGCATCGCAATTCGACGCCGCTCAAAAAGCGCGGGATGCCGACGCGGAGATAAGGGTGGCCAGGGAGTATCCCAATGCCTCGGTCTCGGCCAACGGGACCGCGCTGCTCGCGGCGGCGAGACTTTACGACAACATGGGGCGCGCCGCCGACGCGGCACGGCTGTGGCAGGAGCTCTATTCGCGCGCCAATGACAGAGCGTCGCAGGTGGCGATTCTTCAGTACGTGGCCCGCAACGAGTTGAAATTGCCCGGCGGCCTGGAGGCCGCGGATTCGCGTTTGTCGGCAGCGATAAGACTCGATCCGGGAGCAACGCTGGCCGCTCCGCTGATTCTGCCGGGCGGGCAGAAACTGAGCGGCACGTTCGAGGAAGCGCGGCGGGCAATTGACACGCTGGTCAAGGAGACCGCCGCGACCAGCGGGGGTAATCTGCCCGACATCGGCTTGCCGCCCCGGCCGGTAGCGCGAGCGTATCGAGCGGCGCACCAGCCTATCGCGCCGTTCCTCGCCGATGACACGGCGAGCGACATCAGCGGGGTTGATAAGCTGCTGATGCCTGCGCAACTGTACGCCCGTAATGACCGCCTCACGGCCTGGACCAATGGACAAGGACTTTCCATCTACCCGGTTGGGAAATCCGCGGCGCTGGGGACCGATGCGTCGGTAGCGGACGAGCCGCGCGGCGCGGCATGGGTCGAGGACTATGCAAATCTGCTTACCTGGACGAAGGGGAGCTTGCATCTGGTTGACGGCGATCAGGTCAAATCGCGGTGGACGCTCGATATGGCTTCGCTGGGCGATTTGGATGTGATGGCGGAACCGGCGCCGCGGCAGGAGGCCAATCTCATCAACTCGCCGGACCGCATGATGATGCGGCGGATGCAGCGCAGCCAGCTCTGGGTGACACCGCAGTTTCAACTCAACTTGCCCGATGTGGGCGGGGGCGGAAGCGGTTTGAGTGACGACACGGATGATGCGTCCGCGGTGACAGCGGGTCCGGAGTCGATTACGCAGGTTGTGCCGGTGGGTGACATGGCGCTGGTCGCCACCTCGAGCGGCCGGGTGGCGGCGGTGAAGATTTCTGACGGGTCGGTGGTCTGGCAAAACCGGCTGGCGGACCGCGCGGTCAGCCGCCTGGAGGCGACGGGCGATTTCACGGTCGTGCTATGCGGGGACGATGCCGCGGCGCGGCTCGTGGTGTTGAACACAACGACGGGCGAACTGATCGCGCATAAGGTATTCACGGCCGACTCGTATCCGGGCCAGCCGGCGGATTTCCCGATCAATCTGGCGCTGGGCGCCGACGGAACGCTGGCTTATACGCTGGAAGACCGGGTGGTGCTGTGCGATCTGTACGAGGCCGGGCGTGACGAGAACGGGCGTGAATCAGGCCTGGACCACGTCAGCCCCACGCCGGAACTGCCGGGGAAACCTCAGCTTTTTGAGGGTATGAACAAGCCGGGCCAGTTAGTCATCCATGCGGGGCAGGTGCTGGCGCTGGCGGAAGGCGGGCGCACCCTATGCGGCTATACGGTCGATGGTGCGGATTTCCGCAGGTTCGAGGTCACTGACGATCAGAAACAGGTGCAGAGCGTTCAGATGGTGCTTGCCGCCGGGGATGGAGATGACCAGGCGCAATTGCGCATCGGTGGAAGATACATTTATTCCTGGGGAAGCAGGTGGCTCACGGCATATAACCTGGATAATCCGGAAACCTCCTGGGGTCCTCCGGAGGACCTGCAACCGACGCCGGGATCGACAGGAAATCTGCTGCTGGGCCGGGACTATCTGGTGATGCTGAACCAGCCCCCTGACGCGGGGGCGTGGCGGATGTGGGCGTTCTGGCGGGCGCCGGTGCCTGGCAAGCCGACCGAGGAGACCGGGGCGCTGGTTTATCAAATGGATCTGGGCGACCCGCACGGCATCATCGCCGCGGAGGCGGTGGATGGCGGCGTGGTCTATCTCGACGGCGATCATACGCTGCACTTTTTGCGCGGGAATCGGGTTCCGCCGGCGCTGGGGGCGAATTGACAACCGTTGTGGTTCGCTTCCTCGCGTAAGAAATGATCGGCATCTCCACAACTCCGCTGTTTTGCCGGCACTTTGCGGACCCGTACCATCCTGAGCGGCCCGAGCGCATCAACGCCATATTCCAGGCGGTGCGCGCGGCGGGGCTGGTGAATTCGCCAAATCCGCTTTCCAACATCACGGAAAAGATCGGCCCGATCGCGCAGGCCGGTTTTACGATGCGGGAAATGACGCCGGCGCCGGCGGATGAAAAATGGATTGAACTGGTGCATCCGCGAGCGCATATCGAGAACATTCGGCGTATTTGCCAGGAGCGCGGGCTGGAGATCGAGGACACGCCGGTCTGCCCCGAGAGTTTTGAAATCGCCCTTCTGAGCGCGGGCGCGGTGTTGCAATGCTGCGATGAAGTCGTCGAGGGGAATCTGCGGCGGGCCTTCGCAGCGGTGCGCCCGCCGGGACATCATGCCGAGCCGAACAAGGCGATGGGGTTCTGCTTGTTTTCAAATATCGCCATCGCGGCGCGATATCTGCAAAAGCGGCATGGGGTGGGGAAAGTGGCCGTAGTGGATTTTGACGTGCATCATGGCAACGGGACGCAGGCGGCTTTGGAGGGGGATCCGTCCATGCTTTTCATCAGCCTCCACCAGGACCCGCGCACGCTTTATCCGGGGACGGGATTTGAGTGGGAGATTGGCGTTGGCGCGGCGAAGGGGTTGACGCTCAATATCCCCATGGCGCCGGGAAGCGAAGATACCGATTACTACAAAGCGTTTGATGAGAAGGTTTTGCCAAAGATCGACCAGTTCAAGCCGGAATTCTTGTTGATCAGCGCCGGGTTTGACGCGCATCGCGCGGATCCGCTGGCGTCGATCAACCTGAGCGACGAAGCGTTCGCCCAGATGACGCGCCGCCTGGTGGGCGCAAGTGAGGCGCACTGCCAGGGGCGGGTGGTCAGCGCATTGGAGGGAGGGTACAATCTGCCCGCCATGGCGCGGGGGGTCATACAACACCTTGTGGAGTTCCGCGATTAACCCTACTGGTCATTGGGGAAGTTTAATATCCTGTCGGGAGTTTCGACGATACTTGTTTTTTGTCGCGTTGCCGTCAGAATACCCGCTCATCCGCTAGGGGCTGCCAAAAAGGGGCAGCGAGCGCCACTTTGGCGCGGGGCGGGATTCTTTTTTGGAGGAAGCCGTCGCTTATATGGAAGAAGACCCTTTTTCGGGCTGGAACCTGCGTTCGGTGGAGTTGGCCGACCGCGAAGTTTTGGCCCCTTATTTTGCCTCCCTGTCCGATCCCCTCTCTGATTACACTTTTTCGCAAGTTTACACTTGGCGCAACAGCCTGCGGATTTTGTGGACCACATTGCATGGCCATTTGTGCGTATTTGCCAATGGCAGCGGCGATCTAACGCTCCTCATGCCCCCTATCGGCGACGGCAGTTCCCCCAAAGCGATGTCGGCCGCGTTTGAACTGATGGACGATTACAACGTCGCCCACGGCGTCCCCGAGCGCTCGCGCGTTGAATATGCCAGCGAGGAACTTCTGGCCCGCTGCGGCCGCGAGGGCATGGTCGTGCAGCCCATGGGGGCGGATTACGTTTATGACGTAAATCGCATGATCGACCTGGCCGGCGGCGATCTGGCCAGCAAGCGGCAGGCGAAGAACCGGTTTCTGCGGAATTACGAGCACAAGGTTGAGGCGTATGATCCGGCCAAGCACCTGAATGATTGCCGGCAACTGCTGGCTTCGTGGAAGGAGCGGCAGGATGCACAGCACTGGGACGAAGCGGATTCCAACTCGCTCAAACGCCGCAAGGAGACCATCGCGACGGACCTGACGCTGACCAGCGCGCAGGAGCTCAACGCGCGCGGGTTGGTGGTCTATGTGAAATCGGAGAAGGGTTTTGAATTGCGCGGCTTCACCTTCGGCGAGCCGCTGGGGCGGGATCAGAGCAGCATTGTCATTGAGAAAACGGACTTGCAGGTGAAGGGGCTGGCCCAGTTCATCTTCAGCGAGTTCTGCCGGCAATGCTGGGCGGATCGGCCGCTGGTGAATGTGGGAGATGACTGGGGCATGGAGACATTGGCCTGGACGAAGATGAGCTATCGGCCGGTGAAAATGCTCCAGAAATACACCTTGCGGCGGGTGGCGGCGGTGAAGGTGGCCGTGCCGGCGCAGCCGATCGAGGGCGTGAAGCGGCCGGCTGAATCATCCCAAGTAATTATCAGGACGGCGGTTAAGGATGATCTGGCGGCGGCGGTTGAATTAGAAAAGACCTGCTTCAGCCGTTACAGTTTAAACAAACGTCAGCTACAATACCTGCGCCAGCGCAAGAGCGCGGTGTTTCTCGTGGCCGAACAGGGAGGCGAAGTCGTGGGCGAGGGAATCGCCCTGGTTCGCCAGCATAAGCGCGGCCAACAGCAGCCTGCACTGTCGGGGCGAATTTACAGTCTGGCGGTTGCGCCCGAGCGACGCGGCCAGAGAATCGGGCAGCGGCTGCTGCGGGCCATGCTGGAGGGGTTGTCCGCCCGGGGAGCTAAGCGGATATACCTGGAGGTTGAGCAGCACAATGCCGTGGCCATCAGCCTGTATGAACGGACGGGATTCCGGCATATCGGCTTGTTGCCGCATTATTATGGCCCGGAAATGCCGGCGCGGCATATGATGTACGAAATTCCAGAGGCGCCGACGCTATTCGCCACGCCGGTGGTGAAATATACGGCCTCGGCGAACGACACTACTGGAGAGGCAAGAGCCTCCGATGCCCGTGCCGGCGGCGAGCGGTCTTGTGGCGAGATCGATCCATGCGCGACGCAAAGTTCCAATTTGGCGAGCGGGGCGGTGACCTAGCCGCCGATGCGCAGACGGCGCGGACGGGTCTGCTCGGCCTGAATTGGGCCAATATCATTACGTCGCTGCGTCTAATACTCCTGCCCCTGTTTCTGTGGATCATCATCATCGACGCGCGCCGGCAGACGCTGGCGGGGATCGAGCCGCGCCGGTTGCGATGGCTGGCGATCGGGCTGTTCGTGGTGATGGCCCTGACCGATAAATTGGACGGTTACCTGGCGCGGCGGCTGAAGCAGACGACGCGCATCGGCGCGCTGTTGGACCCATTGGCCGACAAGGTGCTGATCGCCTGTTCGCTGATTTTGCTCAGCTTTCCCTGGGCGGTGCCGGCCAATTTTGAGATTCCACTGCCGGTGCTGGTGGCGGTATTTGCCAAGGATGCGGGGGTGGCCATCGGCGCGCTGGGATTGATCGCGTCGGCGGGAAAAGTCGAAATCGGGCCGCGCCTTCTCGGCAAGGTGAGCACGGCCCTACAATTGGCCTTGATCCTGGCGACGTTGATCGCCGTTGATCTGGAAAACTTAAGCCCGCGCCTGCCGGTGGTTTTGGTATGCGGTTTGTGGGCTTTGGTGCCCGTGGTCGTGGCGGCGGCGAGCATTGACTATGCCCTTATTGGCGTTCGCCAGTATGCGCAGTTCCGCCGGCGCGATGAATTAGTCGCGGATGAGGAACTGACCGAGGCAAAAGCGATTTGAATTGAGCGGTTAATCCAATGCCTTTTTCATCGATCCCTGAAATCATCGAAGAACTGCGGCAGGGCCGCATGATCGTCCTGATGGACGACGAGAGCCGCGAGAATGAGGGAGACCTTGTTCTCGCCGCCGAGCACTGCACGCCGCAGGCGATCAACTTTATCTCCAAGCACGCGCGCGGGCTGATCTGTCTGGCCATGACCGGGGAGAGGTGCGACAAGCTGATGCTGCGCCCGCAGACCGAAGCCAATACCGCGCGGCTGGGGACGGCGTTCACGGTGACCGTTGACGCGCACCCGCGCTTTGGCGTGACCACCGGCATCAGCGTGTTTGACCAGGCCAAGACGATTGAAGTCGCCACCGCCGAGGATGCGCAGCCGCAGGATTTGCTGCGGCCGGGGCACGTGCATCCGCTGCGCGCCCGCAGCGGCGGCGTGCTGGTGCGGGCCGGGCAGACGGAGGGGTCGGTCGATCTGGTGCGCCTGGCCGGATTAAAACCGGCGGCGGTGATCTGCGAGATCATGCGCGACGACGGCGCCATGGCGCGGCGGCCGGAACTGGAAATCTATTGCCGCGAGCATGGGCTGAAGATGTGCTCGATAGCCGACCTCATCAGCTACCGCCTGCATCGCGAGCAGTTCGTGAAGCGCGTGGAATCGATCACGCTGCCGACGCGCTGGGGCGTGTTCAAGGTTCACGCGTATCAGAGCGCGATCGACCCCGAGCCGCATCTGGCGCTGTGCAAGGGAGGCGTCGGCGATCTGGGACCCGATGGCAAATCCATCGTGCACGAAGAGCCGGTGCTGGTGCGCGTGCATAGCGAATGCCTGACCGGCGATATCTTCGGCAGCGGCAAGTGCGATTGCGGCGGGCAGCTTGATATGGCCATGCGGATGATTGAATCGGCCGGGAAGGGAGCGCTGATTTATCTGCGGCAGGAAGGGCGCGGGATTGGGCTGACGAATAAGCTGCATGCTTATGCGCTGCAGGAAAAGGGATTGGACACCGTCGAGGCGAACGTGCAACTCGGCCTGCCGGTCGATAAGCGCGACTACGGCATCGGGTCACAAATTCTGCGCGATCTGGGTCTGCGGAAAATCCGCATCATGACCAACAATCCCAAGAAGATTTATGGGATTGACGGGTATGGGCTGAGCATCGTGGAGGAGGTGCCGATTAAGATTCCCGCGGGGGAATTTAATCGGGATTATTTGCAGACCAAGAAGGATAAGATGGGGCATATGTTGTAGTCGCAGGCGGTCCGCTTACCCGAAACAAATGCCGGCGTCTTTCGCCCGGATGGGGCGAGGGCTTTGTAGCCACGGGTGGAGCGCCGCGAAACTCGTGGACGCGATGTTGGGATTCTCGCCCCGGAGCGGGCGTGGGAAGAATGATGCAGGGAGAGATTCCATTTCCGCCGGCACGCTGCCTCGGCCCCTGCCGGGGCCGATCGGTTGCTTCACCATTACCCACGGGTTTCGCTGCGCTGCACCCGTGGCTACATTCCACCGCCCCGTTGGGGCGTATGCGGAGGAGAGCGTCCTGAGTCAATATAGTTTGTGCATGGTTCGCCGCTCTGCGCGAAATGGTGGGCGATGCCCACCCCTACCCAAATCAAAATCCGGCATGAAATTCACCAAACTCCACGGGATCGGGAACGATTATATTTACGTCAACGGCTTGGCCGAGACGGTGAAGAATCCTGCGCGCGTGGCGGTGAAGGTTTCGGACCGGCATTTTGGCATTGGGGCGGATGGGCTGATTCTGGCCCTTCCTTCGCGCAAGGCGGATGTGCGCATGCGCATGTTCAACGCCGATGGGTCCGAGGCGGAGATGTGCGGCAATGGGATTCGCGGGTTGGCCAAGTTTGTGTATGACCGGGGGATTGCCGCGAAAAACCCGATGACCGTCGAAACGGGGCGCGGAGTGCTGACGCTGGAGTTGCATGTTCGCGGAGGCAAAGTCGAAAGCGTGACGGTTGATATGGGGGAGCCGATTTTGGAGTTGGAGAGGATTCCCGTCGACGCGGGCAAACTTGGCGACGCGCCGCGCGAAGTACGCCGCGCGACTTTTGTCTCCATGGGCAATCCGCATGCGGTGATGTTTGTGAAAGATGTGGCCGCGATCGAGGTGGCGCGGCTTGGGCCGTTGGTTGAAAACAATGCCGCGTTTCCGCGGCGGATTAATGCGCATTGGGTGCAGGTAGACTCGCGGAGTGAATTGACCATGCGCACCTGGGAGCGCGGCAGCGGTATCACGCTGGCCTGCGGCACGGGGGCGTGCGCAGTTTGCGTGGCGGCGTTCGAGACGTCCCGGGCTGAGCGGAAAGTGCTAATTCATCTGCCAGGCGGGGACTTACGCGTCGAGTGGCGCGAGGCGGATAATCATGTTTCTATGACGGGGGCGGCGACCGAGGTTTTTAGCGGAGAATGGGATGCGCCCTGATGCGGATCGTGATTGGTTCATGCGCGCGCTGGTGTCGGGTGGGTGTACTCGCCCCCCGCTCGCCAACCGGTGGGCGATTACACCCACCCTACACGAGCGCGGATTCCAAGTCACGTCTGAGGTGTGGGCGCAGCGACTCCAATCTCCTGCAACTGCCGCAGCGCCGCATCAATCGCTTCATCCGACACAGGAATCAGCGGTCGCGACGAACCGCTCTCCACCAGCACTCCGGGTTTTTGAAGGAGCACCATCGGCGTTGAATCGGCGATCTCCTCGGCGGCGGTCGCGCCAGCGTAACCGCGTTTGTTGTCCTTGCTGATTCGCCAGCGGATTTCATTCAGCGGCGGCGGGATCGGGGGCTTGGGGAGCGGGCCGAGGAGCGAGAGGAGGCGGTTGTGTTCGCGCAAACCGTCGGCGGTCATGTGGCGCAGGTGGGCCGAGACCCAGGCGGCGCAGCGCATGCCCCAGGCGATCGAGTCGCCGTGGCTGAGCTGGCCGGCGCAGGCAAGTTCGAGGGCGTGGCCGACAGTGTGGCCGTATTCGAAGATCAGGGCGGAGGCGGTTTCGTGGGGGTCGTCGTACAGGAAGGGATATTAGGCGCGGATGCCGAGTTCGATGAGAGATTCCCAATCGGTCGCGGCGAGTTGTTTGTCGGGAGCGAGGCGGCGGGTGAGTTCGGCGGAGTATTCGCCGGCCAGGAGGAGGGCGTTTTTCACCAGCTCGACCAGGCCCGATCGCAGATGCGCGGGGGGCAGCGTTTGCAGGAAGGCGACATCGACGAAGATCGCCGATGGGCGGTGGAATGTGCCGACGATGTTTTTGACGCCGCCGCAGTTGACACCTTGTTTCAATGACGTGACGGAATCGTGCATGGCGAGGAGCGTCGTGGGGAGATGAACGAATCGGATGCCGCGGAAGAGGAGCGCGGCGGTTAGGCCGGTGAGATTGCCGACGATTCCGCCGCCGGCAGCGAGGAGAACCGAGCGCCGCGTCGCGCCGGCGGCGATGGCCTGTTGGGCGATTTCGTCGACCTGGGCCAGGGATTTCTCGGTCTCACCGGGTTTGCAGCGGAGGATGTGGATCGGCGCGCCTGATCGCAGGGCGGGTTCATAACGCGAGCCATGGTGGTCCCAGGCGCTTGGGTCGGCAATCACAATGAGCAAATCAGCGGCGAGTGATTTGAGTTGCGCGCCGACCTCGGCGCAGCAATCCGAGCCGATGAAAAACGGAATGGACTCACCCCCAGGCTTCCACGGCAACGGCTTCATCGGCGACCGCCCTGGCGGAGAGAAAGAATATTAACCGCAGAGGCGCGGAGGACGCGGAGGAAGACAAATGCATATGAATTTAGGAACATCTTGAATCCGTCGAATTGCGGAAGAACCGAATTCATTTTGAATCGAATTGCCATCTTCTCTGCGTCCTCCGCGCCTCTGCGGTTCGGTTGTATTTTTCCCGGCTATATATGGATGGCCCGTTTCTCGGCGGCCAAGGCGGCTTCCTTGAGCGCTTCGGGCAAGGTCGGATGGGCATGGAAAGCGCGGCCGATGTCTTCGACGCTGGCGGCGAATTCCATCGCCATCACGGCTTCCGCGATGACGTCGCTGGCGTGGGTGCCCAGGATGTGAACGCCCAGCAGGCGGTCGGTGGCGGCGTCGCCGATGACTTTGACGAAGCCTTCGACTTCGTCCATCCCGCGGGCCCGGCCGTTGGCGGTGAAGGGGAATTTGCCGGTTTTGATGGGGCCTCTCTTTGTCGCTTCTTCCTGAGTGAGTCCCACCGAGGCAAGTTCGGGGTGCGTGTAGACCACGGCGGGACACGCGGCGTAATTCACGTGGCCGGGTTTTCCGGCGATCAATTCGACGGCGGCGATCCCTTCTTCCTCGGCTTTGTGGGCCAGCATGATTCCGCCGATGGCGTCGCCAATGGCCCAGATGCCGGGGACGTTGCTGGCGAAGTGTTTGTCGGCCAGGACAAACCCGCGCTGGTCCATGGCCACGCCGATGTCGGCAAGGCCCAGGCCGTCCGTCACCGGCTTGCGGCCGACGCAGACGAGGACTTTGTCGGCTTCCTCGACAAACGTCTGATCGCCCGATTTGCAGGTGAGGCGCACCTTGCCGTTTTCGATCTGCGCGGATTGGGCGGTGGTCTTGAAGCGGAACTTGAGGCCCTGTTTTTCGAGCAGGCGCTGCAGCGCGTCGGCCGTCTCGCGATCGGAAGGGGGGAGGATGCCTTCGAGGAATTCGAGTACCAGCACCTCGGATCCCAGGCGGCTCCAGACGCTCCCCATTTCTACGCCGATGTAACCGCCGCCGACAACGATGAGACGCTTGGGGATTTCGGCAAGCGCCAGGGCCTCGGTGGAGGAGAGGATAAATTTGCCGTCGAATTTGAGGCTGGGCAATTCGATCGGCGCGCTGCCGGTGGCGATGAGAATGTGCTTGGTTTTGTAGGTCTGCCGTCCGGCGGCGGTGGTGACTTCGACAATTCCTGGCGCGGCGATGCGCCCCTGGCCGGCGAGGTGCTCGATTTTATTTTTGTTGAAGAGGTACGCCACGCCGCTGGTCATCTTTTTGACGACCTCGTCCTTGAAGGTCATCATCGCCGGGAGATCGACCGACGCGCCGGCGACCTTGATCCCGCGGCGCGCGTAATGGGAAAGCTCAAAAAAGCGGTGCGACGAATCGAGCATGGCTTTGGACGGAATGCAGCCGACGTTGAGGCACGTGCCGCCGAGGTATTGGCGTTCGACGCAGGCGGTTTTCATGCCAAGCTGCGCGGCGCGGATAGCCGCGACGTAACCGCCGGGACCGGCGCCGATGACGATGAGATCGAAGGTGGTTTCAGGCATAGGGTTGGGTATTCTAGGGAGGGATGGGGGAATTGGAAACGCTGCGGGGTGGGGCTGCGGGGTGGGGCAGAGGATTTGGGATGGCGGGAATGAGGGGGTGACAAGGTGAGGGGGTGACAAGGTGACCAAGCCAGCGCGGGGGAACGCCAGTTTGGGGATTATTGTCCACTTGCGCTAATTCGCTGGCTGCGTCGTGGCCGCGGCGTATTTGTTGCGGTTGCAGAAGGGGACGCCGTCGGGGCCCATTTCTAGTTCGGCAAGCTGCATGAGGGTTATGTTTCGGCGCTGGGTGAAGTAATAGACCAGGCACTTTTGCTGGTCGCCTTCGCCTTGCAGGACGATCCCCGGGTGGTGGCCGACGCCGGTGTCAGTGGGGCGCGTGCCGTCGTTTTTGCCGAGGATGGTGGTGACGTATTTATATTGATCGATGCCGTTGGCGGACTTGTAGATTCGCAGCCCCTTGCCGCCGAGGGAGTCGACAATGAGCCACCATTGGTCATGCCAGTAGAAGGTCATCGGCGCCTCCTGGCTGCCGTCGGGGCCGGCCTGGTGGGCGTTGGTCCAATTGTCCAGATCGCTGCTTTGGCTCACGTAGGTATGCGAGCCTTTGGCTTCGTCCTTGTAGACCATGTACCACAGGTCGCCCACGCGATAGACGGTCGGGTCGATCACGCGGTTGGAGGAAAGCTGGGCGGTGGAGACGTATGTCCAGTTGATGCCGTCGTCGCTGGTGAAGTGGACGATGTTGCGATTGCCGGGCTTGGCGCTCCAACTGGTGTAGACGCCGTCAACGAGAACGACCCACATGTGAAACGTGGTGCCGATGCGCAGGAA
>JBEKYH010000054.1:0-15561 GCA_049511115.1 Tepidisphaeraceae bacterium
CGAGGAAGATTTCGAGGATGTCATCTTCGATCTCAATCAATCGGGATACGCGCTGAAAGCCGATTGGTTCGCCCCGCATTTTGAATTCCGCTTCCCCGCTCATGGCACGATCGAGCATCGCGGCATCGTTCTGGAATTGCGCCACGCCCTGGAGCCGTGGCACGTGCTCGGTGAAGAGCCGGGCGCCAGCGGCACCGTGCGCTTCGTCGATTCCAGCGTCGAGCGATTGCAGATTCTGGCCCAGGGGATGGTGGACTCGCGGCACGTTGTCGCCGTCAACGGCGTGCGCCTGCCGCTGCATCCGACCGGCACCAACGGTGAGTTTGTCAGCGGCGTGCGCTATCGCGCCTGGCAGCCGCCAAGCTGCCTGCACCCGACAATTGGCGTGCATTCGCCGCTGATTTTTGACGTGGTGGACACCTGGTCGGGCCGCAGCATCGGCGGTTGCACCTATCACGTTTCGCATCCCGGCGGACGAAGTTACGACCGCTTCCCCGTGAACGCATACGAGGCGGAAAGCCGCCGCGTCTCACGGTTCTTCAAATTCGGGCACACACCAGGGCCGTTGAGCCTGGTCGAACCTGCGCACAATAAGGAATTCCCTTTCACCTTGGACCTGCGGCGGCAATAATGCACGTTATGAACACCCCGCTATCGCGTGCGGCAGTCTTCCGCCTCCCATTTCGCCAAAGGAGAGGACCGGAACGAGCAACCCATTCCCATGTCGGGGGGCACTTGAGCCGATAATCCCCAAAGGCAATCGCGCGGGACACTCGCCATTGCCGCACATATTCTCCGGCCGGCAACAAGAACCATGACCCCCTCCCTATCGGCGCCAGCCCCTGACGCACCATCCGCCTCGGCCGACGCCGGCGCGCGCGCCCGGGTCGGCGGCGGATTGGCGCAGTTTTACACGCCCCGCCTTCCCGAGCAGGACGAAATGACCGAGCCGGACGGCGCGCTCCGGCCGCACTGGCGGATGTTCGTCAGCATGATGGACGATCTCGGCCACGACGAGATCGTCTCGCGCTGGGATCATGCCCGGCGCCTGATCCGCGAAAACGGCATCACGCATAATGTCTACGGCGACCCCAACGGCCTGGCGCGGCCGTGGAGTCTGGACTTGGTCCCCCTGCTGATTCCCGCGCCCCAGTGGCATCAGGTGGGCGAGGCCCTCACGCAGCGGGCCCGCTTACTGAACGCGCTGGCGGCCGATGTGCACGGTCCGGCCACCTGCGTCAGCTCTGGGATTCTGCCACCGGAACTGATCTACGCCAATCCGCGCTTCCTTCGCTCCGCCCACGGGTATCAGCCGCGCCACGGGCAGTGGCTGCATCTTTATGCATCAGACCTGGTGCGCCGCCCGGGCGGGCAATTTCAGGTCATGGCCGACCGCACGCAGGCCCCCAGCGGCGCCGGCTACTCGCTCGAAAACCGCATCGTTTTGACGCGCGCGCTGCCGACGATTTTTCGCCAGTGCAACGTGATGCGGCTCGCGCCCTTTTTCATCGCCCTGCGAAAAACGCTCGCCGCCCTCGCGGCGGCCAATCGTGAAAACCCTCGCGTCGTTTTGCTCACGCCCGGTCCATACAACGAGACCTATTTTGAGCACGCTTACCTGGCGCGCTATCTCGGCTACACGCTGGTGCAGGGAAACGACCTCACCGTTCGCAACAGCGGCGTGTTCCTCAAAACCCTCAGCGGCCTGCAGCGCGTGGATGTGATCCTGCGCCGCGTGGATGATGATTTCTGCGATCCGCTGGAACTTTACGCCAAATCCTATCTCGGCGTGCCCGGCCTTTTGCAGGCCGTGCGCGACGGCACCGTCGCCGTGGCCAATGCGATTGGCTCGGGCATTTTGCAGGCCCCGGCGTTTTTGCCGTTCCTTCCCGCAATATCCCGGCATTTGCTGGGTGAGGAACTGAAACTGAATTCGGTGCCGACGTGGTGGTGCGGCGGCGAGCGCGAACTCAAGTACGTTCTCGAGCACCTGAACAGACTCGTGGTGAAGCCCGCGTTTCCGCTGATCACCACCAATCCGATTTTCGGCGCCGAATTATCTATCCAACAGCTTGCCGAATTGGCAGACAAAATCCGCGCCAAGCCGGCCGAGTTCGTCGCGCAGGAGCACGTCACGTCGTTCTCCGCGCCGGTACTGCTGAACGATCAGGTGCAGTCGCGCCAGTTCCTCGTCCGCGCGTTTCTGGCCGCCTCGGATGGTAGCTATACGATCATGCCCGGCGCGCTGACGCGCGTGAGCGGGTTGCCCGATGCGCTTTCGGTTTCCCTGCAAAAAGGCGGCGGGAGCAAGGACACCTGGATTCTCGCCGACGGACCCGTCAGCGAGGTGACGCTGCTGGCCTCGCCATCGCAGCCGGTTGAGTTGAGCCGCGGCGGCGGCGATTTGCCCAGCCGCGTGGCGGATGATTTGTACTGGCTGGGCCGATATATCCAGCGCGCCGAGGGAACAACGCGCCTGGCCCGCTGCATCTTCAACCGCATGCTCGATCCCAATTCCATCGAAAGCCCCGCGACTATCGAACGGCTCATGCTGGAGCTGGTGGATTGGCCGCCCAAGATGGAAAATGGCGCGGTGCGCGAGTTGGCCAACCTAATCCTGGGACCGGGCGATCCGAGCGGCTTGCGTTCGGCGATCAATCGCGTGCACAGTCTGGCGCGAGTGTTGCGCGATCGCATCTCCGCCGATGCGTGGGGAATCCTGAGCCAGTTGGAACACGAGTTGTCCGAATTCAAAGGTCCCATCGGCGAAGACCAGATCGACGATGTTCTCGGCCTGCTGAACCGGCTGGTGGCGGGTTTCCTCGCCTTCGGCGGCATGTCGTCGGAGTCGATGACGCGCGGGCAGGCGTGGCGATTCCTGGACATGGGCCTGCGGGTCGAGCGGGCCATTTCCATTGCCGGACTCGTGCGCGGAACGCTCGTGCAGCCGCCCGAAGAGGAAATCCTCTTGCTCGACGCGCTGCTGGAAATCGCGGACAGTTCCCTGACCTATCGCCGGCGTTACCTGACGCAATTGCAGACCCCCGCCGCGCTCGATCTGGTCATTGCCGACGAAACCAACCCGCGCGGCGTCGCCTTTCAGCTTTCGGCCATCACTGAGCACCTTTCCAGCCTGCCTCGCGAATCGAGCCATCCGCGCCACTGCCCCGATTATCAGTTGGCGACGCAGTTGCGATTATCCACGAGGCTGGCGGACATGACCGCCTTGTGCCGGCCGCACGCGGGGCGGCGCGAGGCGCTCGACGCTTTTCTCGAGAACCTGACCAAGTCGCTGGAGACGATTTCCGAGCTGGTGGCCCGCACGTATTTCAGCCATGCGACGCTGCCGGGCGGATTTCCGGGACATCACGACGAGGAAGCGGGGCAATTGGGGGGCGAGTTCGGCGCCGAGGATCGCGGCGCGGGTGAAGCGGAAAAACGCGACCGAGGGGAGCAGTCGGCGTGAAATACCGCGTGACCCATGTGACTCAGTATTTCTACGGCGAACTCGTGCCGCTGTGTCACAACCTGGTGCGCCTGCGGCCGCGCGATACGGCATGGCAGACATGCCTTTCGCATGACCTGGCCGTTGAACCCATGCCCGCCGGGCGGCGCGAACGCATCGATTTTTTCGGCAATCACGTCACCTGGGTCGCCCTGCAGCAGGCGCATAAGGGATTGAAGATCAGGGCGTGCAGCGAGGTCGACGTAAACGAACGCCCCGCCGCGGGCGACGCGCCCTCCATGGCGTGGGACGAAGTGCCAAACTGGCTGGCCAGTCGCCTTGATGCCGATTCGCTCGAGGCCCGGCAATTCACCTTCGATTCGCCCCACGTCCCGCGCGACCGCCAGCTTGCCGATTATGCGCGGACCAGTTTTCCCGCCGGCGCGCCGCTGTTCAAATGCCTCGTCGAATTCAATGAACGCATCAACAAGGAATTCACCTTCGATTCCACCGCGACCACCGTTAGCACGCCGGTGCTCGACGTGCTTTCACGCCGCCGCGGCGTGTGCCAGGATTTCGCGCACCTGGCCATAGGCTGCCTGCGATCGCTCGGCCTGCCCGCGCGATACGTGAGCGGCTACGTCGCCACCAAGCCGCCGCCCGGCAAACCGCGCCTCGCCGGGGCCGATGCGTCGCACGCCTGGATTTCCGTCTTCATTCCCCAGCGCGGCTGGGTCGATTTCGACCCGACCAACGCCCTCATCCCCTCCGGCGGACACGTGACCATCGCCTTCGCCCGCGATTACGGCGATGTAAGCCCCGTCAAGGGCGTCATGATCGGCGGCGATTGGCATTCACTGAGTTATTCCGTGGATGTGGAGCCGTATGGGCCGAGGGTGTGAAGCATGAGTACGTCACAGCACATCGCCAAGCGGCGTACTTGCGGCTCGATTCCCCCTCGGTTGCAATAGAAGCGATGACTCGCACTCCTCCACGCGAGCGGCCCACACCATCCCAAAATGACGCCGCGGGATTTGCGCCCACCCGATGGACGATCGTTTTGGCCGCGGCGAAGGATCAGGCCGGCTCCGTATCGCCGCGAGCGCTGCAGGAATTGGCCCAGCTCTATTGGTTTCCCCTTTACGTTTACATCCGCCGGCACGGAAGAGATGCGTCGCAGGCCGAGGACCTGACCCAGGAGTTTTTCGCTCGTTTGATCGAACGAAAATCGCTGGCCTTTGCAGACCCCGCCAAGGGAAGGTTCCGCGCGTTTCTGCTGACCTGCGCCAAAAACTTCCTGGCCAATGAATTGGAAAAAGCTCAATCCGCAAAACGCGGCGGAGCCAAGCGCGTCATCGCCCTCGATGCGCTGGACGCCGAAGCGCGCTACGCCATCGAGCCGGCCGATGACCGCACGCCAGAACGCATCTTCGAGCAGCGCTGGGCTCGGGAGGTGCTCGACCACGTGCTTGTGCGGCTGCGGAAAATGTATTCCGACAAACACCAGATCCCGCTGTTTGAAGTGTTAAAGCAGTCCCTCGCCAGCCACGCGGACGCGCAACTAAAGTCTGAGATGGCCGCGAAACTCGGCCTGACCGACGGCGCCGTGAGCGTGGCAATCCATCGCCTCCGCCGTCATTATCGCCAGGCGCTGCGCGATGAGATAGCCCAGACCGTCGCCTCGCCAGAGTTAATCGACGAGGAAATCGACTATCTTCTCAATTGTCTGTAATCCCCGGCCGCGTTTGCTGTAGTAAGAAATGAAGAGACGGCAAACGGAGACCTTCCATCATGGCCATCGCTGAAAAATGCCCGCAATGCGGCTCGCCCTTGCCCGCCGGCGCCTCTGAGGGCTTGTGCCCGGCATGTCTCCTGCGGCGCGGCTTGGAATCCAATACCGCCCCGGGCGCGACGCAAATCTCCGACCGCTGGACACCCCCGCCGGCCGGCGATCTCGAATCGCGCTTCCCCGAATTCGATCACTTCGAGTTCATCGGCCGCGGCGGCATGGGCGCGGTCTATAAAGCCCGGCAAAAAAATCTCGACCGCCTCGTCGCGCTGAAAATCCTGCCACCGGAAATCGGCGGCGAAGCTGCTTTTGCCGAGCGCTTTGCCCGCGAGGCGCTGGCGAGGCTGAATCATCCCCACATCGTCACCATCCACGACTTCGGCCGGCGCGGAGAGTTGTTCTTCCTCGTCATGGAGTATGCGGACGGGCTCAACCTGCGGCAATTGCTTGCCACCGGCGCGGTCTCCGCGAAGGAAGCGCTGGCAATCGTGCCGCAGATTTGCGAGGCCCTGCAATACGCCCACGACCAGGGAATCGTCCATCGCGACATCAAGCCCGAGAACATCCTCCTCAGCCGCAACGGAACCGTGAAGATCGCCGACTTCGGCCTGGCCAAACTCATGGGCCGTATAGGCGCCGATGCAATTCACCCCGATGGCGTAATGGGCACGCCACGCTACATGGCCCCCGAGCAAACCGAGCGGCCCGCTGAAGTGGACCACCGCGCCGATATCTATGCATTAGGCGTCGTCTTTTACCAGATGCTGACCGGTGAATTGCCGACCGGCAAATTCGAGCCGCCGTCGCGGAAAGTCGTCATCGATGTGCGCCTGGATGAAGTCGTGTTGCGGGCGCTCGAGCGATTGCCTGAGCGGCGGTATCAGCAGGTCAGCGAGGTGCGGACGGCGGTGGAAACAATTGTCGCGACACCCATAGCCAAAAATCAGCCGGAAATTAAGCTCGCCACTTCACGTGCGAAGACGGCGCGACTCTCGCGCACAGCCGTTGTCGGCGCGGTATGGGCGGTCGAGGCATTGCTCGCTTATCTCTGGATGGGGCAATTGGAAGGCGAACGCGTGACGCCCTGGCAAGACATGTCCGGCCCGGAGCGGTTGGGGTTCCTGCTCACTGAGGGCGGATGGACTGTAGGCATTCTTTCTGTATTGGGAACTACCATCCTTGGTTGGGTGGCCATTTCCCAAATCCGCCGCTCGCGGGGCAGCGTTGGCGGTCTGCGGCTGGCGTTCCTCGACGCCCTTTGGTATCCCCTTCTCGGCGCCGATGCGATTGTTTTCGCCGTAGCGAGGCCGTTGTTTGCTACGCAGACGATCCATCATTACCCCTCCCCTCAGAAGGGTATCTCCCACGTGAGCCTGGTAACGAACTTCCATACCACCGCGCTTCTGCTCACGGCTGCCTTGTGCGTTCTGTTAGACCTCCTCATTGTCCGCCGCGCGTGGAAAGCAGTCCAAAGACGAGTCAGCGATTCCGGCACTCATTCCAAGGTCACCCCCTCCCACGCGAAACTCGGCATCTGGGCATTTGGCATGAGCGCCGTCTGCGTTGCTTTGGTTGCGATGGCCGCCGCGCCTGTTTGGGACTTGGTCCGCTTTCGTGTAATCGGTCTTAGGCGTGAACAAACAAACAGGACCAATGAACGCAACCAGATAACCGCCGCGCTGGCACGCGAGATCGGCGGACAATTGGCCACGCGGAATATGAGCTCGCAGTTCACCACTGTCGATGTCGCCGAAGGCCTCTTTGGCGCAACTGCGACATTCAGCGACCTCGAAGAAACAACGTCCGCAAACGGCGCCGATGTCCATCGCCATCTCGCCGGCAAACTTAACCTGCTGAATCTGGGCGACGGCACCTGGCACGCCCAGGGCGATGAAGATTTGCAGGCCATGCGATTCAACGTGCAGGTGCCGATCACCCCAGCCGACGTGACTGAGCTGGTTGAGTATCCAAGCGTTTCCGTGACGTCGAATTCGCCTTCCGGCAATGGCCCCGCCGGCCCGTTTCCTCGACCGGAACTATTTCTAGCAGCGGTTCGTCTCATGCCCGATTATCAGGACTGGCTGAGCGCCGGAACCGATCATACGTTCGTAGGTCTCAATTCCTCGGGCTATCGTTACGCGGCACATTTCATCGGCCTGACCGCCCCGGACAGAACCGGGCGACGCGAGGAGCTGATTGCCGACGTGAAACTCTTCCGTCCCGATGGGTCATTGCTCGCCGTCAGCTATCTCGGAAAAGCCCATCCCGATCACTGGGAGACGGATGTTTTTGGCGAGCGCAGCGACAGAGTTGCCACTCGCCTGCTCTGGGAGAGCAACACCGCCGACCCGGAGATCGAAGGCGGCGTACTCAAGGAAGTTATCCAATTTCCCGGCATGCCCAATGAAGAAGATTGGCTCGTGGATGCATCGCGAGCGGCTCACGCGCTTCCCAACACGCGCCCCTCCAGCGCCCAGTCGAACCTCGTCAATGGTTAGTTCTTGGTTAGCTTTTCAGGGTCGATTCACGGAATCGCTATGGTTGTGTTTCCCCCAATTCACCGCATAATTGTATAGCTGGCATTATGTGTACGATCGCCGACGAGTTACGTCGGCCCAGCGTCATATGGGGAATCCCGGCCAGCATAATCTGTTTTTGTTTCCGCGCGCCCGGAAACATCAAGGGGCAGGACGGCGTTATGCCTAAGACGGTTATTCAGTTGCTCGATTTTCATCCGCGGTGGCGCCGGTGGGGGGAAGTCTTTCTTATTTCCCTGGCGGAAGAATTGCTTGGCAGGGGTTGGCGAACCGTCCACGTCGTCGCAGGCGAGCCCGGGGAGTTTTTCCGCAAGGAGCTGGATCGCCTTCAATTGCCCTATCATGTGGCACAATTTCCGATCGATCTTCGCACGGCCTGGTCGCTGGGTCGACGTCTGCGCCTCTACCAGCCCACGGTAATCCATGCGAAATTCGTCTCAAAATTCAGTGCGAATATACAAATACTCAGACGCCTATGCCTGTCTCGCGGATTCACGCGGCCGAGAAGACTCCCCCCCATGATCCTCGTCAGTGGATTCCAATCTCCTCCGGCGCCGCTTTCACCTTGACCAGCTTTCCGCTCCCTCCTGACTCATACATCGCATCCATCAGCGCCGACAGCAGCACGCCGTACCGCACCGGCGCGCGCAGCGGCTCCTGCCCCAGGATGGCATGGACAAAATTGGCATGGGGCGTTCCCTCCGCGGAATTTGCTGACGGCGTAGGATGGCGAATCTCCTCCGCCTTGGGCGTAATGCGATGGCCGTCTTTGCCGGTCATCTCCAGCTTTCCGCCGTACTGGTCGGTGATGATGAGCATCGTCTCGGTCTGGATTTGAATCTCCGTGCGGAAAACCGGGCAGTTGCCGCCGATGGCAATCGACGCGAGCGCGCCGTTTTTGAATCGCGCGACCGCGACTCCGTTCACATCCACCGGCGAACTGCACCGGTCATAAAAACACCCCACCTCGACGACCGGCTCATTCATCAGCCACATGATCGCATTGAGCAGATGCGCCCCGCTGTCGTACATCTGCCCACCGCCGGAGACGGCCGGGTCCTGCCGCCAGGTTTTGACGGTCGCGTGCATCCACCCCTGCGAAAGCCACCCGGAGATAACCTGCACCCTTCCCAGTTTTCCCGCATCGCGCTGCCGCGCCAGGTAGGCAAATTCCGGCGTGTAGGGGGCCTGAAAAGTGATCCCCAGCAGCTTGCCCGACTTCTTCACCGCCCGCCACAGGTCATACGCATCCTCCGAGCGCGTGACCATCGGCTTTTCGATCAGCACATGCGCTCCCCGCTCCAGCGCCGCCTTGGCCTGCGGATAATGCTGCGCATGCGGCGTCATCAGCAGAACCGCATCCAACCTCCCCGGCGGCTTGGCCAGCATCTCCTCAAAGGCCTTAAACTCCGCCGCCGCGTGAAAATATTTTTCCTTGAATTGCCGCGCATGCTGAACGACCGGATCCACAACGGCGACGACTTTCACCTGATTTATTTTTTGAAGCTGCTGGGCATGCCAATGAGCCATGGACCCGCAGCCGACGAAGGCGAAGTTGAGCATATGGCGGGGATGATAAACGGTCATCGCTCAATTGGCACCGGTGGCGCAATGGGCAGGGCAATCGCTTTTGGGATTTCTCCCTCGCCCTGTACTCAGGGAGAGGGCCGGGGCCAAATCAAAATACAATCCAACCGCGGAGGCGCAAAGGACGCTGAGGAATGCGGAGGAAGACTCATCACAGAAGACAAATCAAATTTAATTGGAGTTCTGATTTGCCTCTGTGTCCTCCCTTCGGGTCTGAGCCTCAGGGTCGAAGACTAGCGAGGCGCAGCCAAGCGGGTGGTGAATCTGTTTATTTTGAATATTCCAGCGATTGGGGACGAAAGGCGAAAGTCGATGTCGAAAAAAATTAGCCGCGTCCCAGCCGCGTCCCCGTTCTTGTCCTGAGGCTTAATGAGGGCTGTTGGCGGGTGAAGCAATTGTAAAGGCTTGGGAGGGGGCGAATGAGCGGCTGGACACATGCCAATAAAGAACGCCGGCTGCCTTAGCCGGCGTTCTGTTCGCGTAGGCGCCTCACCAAATCGCGCGTCGCGTTAAATCGCGGGGATGGTTCCCGTCATCAGGGATGGTCCCCGGCAAACTCTTCTTCACTCAAGACTCCGCCCTACATTGGCGGCACCTGCTCCAGCGATTCCAGGTAAATCAAATAATCCCGATAACTGTCCGGGCGCTTGCGCCCGCCGGGGTTGACCACGTCATCGGGGCCGGGTTGGACGTTGTCGTCCACGCCGCCGCTGGTATAGATCGTGTCGGCGCCGGTGAGATCGCCGGTGTTGCCGATCAGGGTGTCGTGGCCGTTGACGCCCCAGAT
Organism: Tepidisphaeraceae bacterium; assembly: GCA_049511115.1. Classification (GTDB taxonomy): domain Bacteria; phylum Planctomycetota; class Phycisphaerae; order Tepidisphaerales; family Tepidisphaeraceae; genus JBEKYH01. The sequence goes on from JBEKYH010000054.1 coordinate 10,146, forward strand.
GAGGTCATCTCCACCGCCGCCGGAGACGCTGGAGTGATTGCCGGCCACGAGGGTGTCATTCCCCGTACCGGCCACGATGGTGTTGTTGGCTCCCAAGGCCAGAACGATGTCCGACCCGTTGCCAACGGTGATATCGTCGGCCCCATAGCCGCCGTGGATGACGTTATTGCCGTTTCCGGCGGTAATCATGTCATCGCCTGACTCACCGCGGATGAAGTTGTCTTCATTGCCCGCGGTGATGGTGTCGTTGCCGGCGCCGCCGTGAATGGTCGCATTCAGCAGCGTTGCCGCCGCCGATTCATCAACGGTGATCTGATCGGCGCCGGCCCGGCCGAAAATGTGAATGCGCTTGACGTTGCTGAACGGAATTGATTGATTGCCATTCACGTCCACACCTACCGATTCGTCCGCGTTCACGGTCACGTCGATCACATCCGCGTTGGGCGTGCCGACCACGCGCAGCGTTCCTTGACCGTTCAATACCACCGACAAAAGCTGCCGGGATTCCAGTGGCTCCACTCGAGCCTCCTGACTCACCTCACGAGAAAATTTCGCGCTCATATAGGCCTCCTTAGGCTCTTAACTTGGACAAACACTGCCCCGAAACGCCTCTTTGCCCTGATGACCGCGATCAAACATCTAACGAACCGGCCTCGCTTTTATTCTTGCCCCTCCAGATTCCCTGTCCAGGCGGGGATGCCCCGTCGGCCGCATCGGGTAAAAACTGACTAACTTCCTCACCCATGCCTGCACTGGACTTACCGTTGCCTTTGAATTGCGGTAGATTCCCGCATTCAGGAGATTCACCATGAAAGATAAGCGTTTTGGGAACCTCGCGAAGTTACTGGTTCATCACTCCATGCGCGTCGCCCCGGGCGATAAAGCCCTCATTGAGGCCTACGACATCCCCATTGATTTCACGACTGAATTGATCCGCCACGTCTATGCGGCCGGGGGTTTGCCGCTGGTGAGCACGTATCACCAGTCGGTGCTGCGGGCGTTGTACACGTCGGCCACCGAAGAACAGATGCGCCTCATCGGTCAGGTCGAACGCCAGCGCATGGAAGCCGTTCAGTGCTACTGTGGCGTGCGCGGCAGCCACAATATTTCCGAGATGAGCGACGTCCCCAAGGACAAAATGACCCTCTACGAGCGGCACTGGTGGACGCCGGTTCATCAGGACGTGCGCGTGCGCAAGACCCGGTGGGTCGTCCTGCGCTGGCCCACGCCCAGCATGGCCCAGTCCGCCCAGATGAGCAGCGAAGCCTTCGAGGATTTTTATTTCCGCGTCTGCGCCGGCGTCGATTACGACAAGATGCGCCGGGCCATGATCCCCCTCCATGAGCTGATGGACCGGACCGACCGCGTCCATATTACCGGCCCGGGCACCGACCTCACCTTCAGCAAAAAAGGCATCCCCACGATCCCCTGTTTCGGCCAGCGCAACATCCCCGACGGCGAAATCTTCACCTGCCCGGTGCGCGATTCGATCAACGGGACCGTGCAATATAACTGCGATACCCTCTACCGCGGCGTGGTCTTCACAAACGTCAAACTCGAATTCAAAAACGGGAAAATCGTCAACGCCACCGCCGGGTCGCAGACCCCCAAGCTTAATGAAATCCTCGACGCCGACGAGGGGGCCCGCTACATCGGCGAATGGTCGCTGGCGTTAAACCCCCACATCCTCAAGCCGATGAACGACATCCTCTTCGACGAAAAGATCGCCGGCAGCTTCCACCTCACGCCGGGGCAAGCTTACGACGAAGCCGACAATGGCAATCGCAGTCAAATTCACTGGGACATGGTGGTCATCCAGCGCCCCGACCATGGGGGCGGGGAAATCTCGTTCGATGGGAAAGTCATTCGCAAGGATGGATTGTTTGTCCTGCCGGAACTGGCGGATTTGAAGCCCGACCGGCTGGGGGTTGAGTAAAGACCTTTGACGCGAGTGCGCCAATCGTAGTATATTCAAGAGCAGGGAACCATAAATCGTCGGCCGTCAAACCCACCGGCGGCCGGGGACGGCCGAAGGAGTACCCAATGGGCTTGGCATTAGCTTTCAAGAGGGTCGGCCGAACCTATCGAACGCCTTTGCGGCGATTTGCTGGCGTGGCTGGCCGCCACCTTACGACTTACGCAGTTGGATTCACCTCCGGCATCCTTTGGGTCATTGCTCATCCCCATACCGATTGGAGTACGGAGATAGCTTCAGTGCTCGAATGGGCCATGGCTATCGCGATCGCGCTGCTAATTGTGGTTTTGGGCATTAACTTGGTTATGGATGCCGGCGCTGTTGACCCGAAAGAGTAGCGCGGGGGAGCTTCAGTGCCAGTCGGCGCCTAGTCCGTCTCTTTCTCGGCGATTCGGCGTTCTGCCGTTCTCCGGTTCATGAAGTAGCCACTTGATGAAAGGGACACGATCATGCCCAACTCCGTGCCTCCCAATCGTCAGACGCCGCCCGCGCGGCGAACGCTCCTCGTCGTCGCATGCGCCGCCGCCGTCTGCTTCGCGGTCTTCGTCTGCGTCTGCGCATGGCTGGTCAAGTCGCTCCTGGCGCCGGCAAATGAAACCGTGGTTGTATCGTCATCGCCGGCTGCTTCGGCGGCGGCGCAGGCCCAGCCCGTGACGGACACCCCTGCCGTTCCAACCGTCACCATTGGCGGCCTCGTGAACGACGACCAGCGCCATCCTCTGCCCAACGCGGCGATACATATCACCTGGCCCCAACCCCAAAATCCGCAGAATCCCGCTCAGTCGCCGCGCTATACCTCGCGCACCGTCTATTCAAACGACGCGGGCCAATGGAGCTTTGACGCCCTACCCAAGAACCGCGTGGATCAGGTTCGCATCACGTTCGCGTACAGTGACTATCCCGCGATTACCATCGACACGACATCATCGCCGCAGTTACTAACGGGCAGCGCCGTCACGGTCCTGCGAAAAGGCATCGACCTCACGGCGCAGGTTGTCCACGCCGACGGCCAGCCCATCGAGGGCGCCCAGGTAACGAGCCGGCCCATGTGGAGCAACGACCCCGACACTCACCCCAACGGCACGACTGACGCAACAGGCAAAGTTGTGCTCCACGGTATCCGCGCTGGTGAAGTTGCCACGCTCATCGCCACCCACCTCGGCCTCGCCCCCAGCATGTTGCAATTGCAAATCCCCGCCGATGCAAACATGGTGACCGACATCCGAATCACTCTCACTCCCGGCCGCACCGTCACCGGCAAAGTATCCGATGAATCCGGCCAGGCCATCGCCGGCGCGATCGTCACCATGGGCGTCTGGCAGGGCTTGCGGCGCGTGAATCTGACCGTCAACACCGACGCCAATGGGAATTACACCTTCGAGCACCTGCCGAACGACCAGTTCAATCTCAACGCAACGATTGACGGATACAACCGAACGGCGCTTATCTGCGGCCCCAACCAGTCGACGATGAATTTCCGGATTTCCAAACTGTTCCGCATCAGCGGCACAGTCACCGACGCCGTCACCCACGAACCCATCCGTTCCTTCAAGGTGTTTTTCGGCGCGCACGGCTCTCCCGAACGCCCCGTCAGTTTTCTACAGGCCGCCGCGCGTCCGTTTGTAGACGGCCACTACCTCGTCACCCCCACCGGTTTCGGGGGCCGCATCGCGGATTGGTCCATCCGCATTTCCGCCGATGGGTACGTGACCGCGACCTCGCCCCCATTGCACGATTCCGGCGACCAGAACTTCGAGCTGGTGCGCGGCGATGATCTTCATGGCCAAGTTCTAACCCCCTCCGGCTCACCCGACCCGGGCACGCCGGTCCTGATGGTCCTCCCCGGCCAGCAGCTTTTCATTTTCAACGGCCAACTCCCCTATAACAATCGCGGCCAAACTGTCGCCGACGACGCGGGAAAGTTTGCCATTCCCCCGGCAACAGGCCAATGCCTACTCGTCGCCGACGGCCCAAACGGCTGGGCCATCTCCGACCAGGATGCGCTCGCGCATTCAACCGACTTGCACGAAGCTCCGTGGGGCAACCTCTCGGTCACCCTCAAAATCGGGGGCCTGCCGGCTCCCAATCAGCCTGTTCATCTTCTCCTCTCCAGCCCCGACCAAAACGGCCCCGACAAACCCAGTGTCTTCGACAACCTCACGGGTAACACCGATTCGCAGGGTGCCGTTCTTTTCACGGATATTCCGCCAGGAACATGGATCGTCAACCGCGTTGTCAACGGCAAAGACCCCAGTGGTGCGCCGATGACCAGCTACGTCCCGGTAAAGACTCTAACCATCAACGGCGGCATTCCGGCGCTGCTCACGGTCGAGCAATGAATTTGACTCCCGCCTCATCGGTGGTATAAAGAAATCATGGCTCAGATGGGCGCAAATTTGCAGGCCGGCTATTGGTATTTCGGCTACTTTACCTGGCCAAATCCTGGCGCGCCCTGAGCTTTCTCGACACTTGATCGACTAACCAGCCTCAGGACGCGGTCCTGGGGCTTTTTTATTGGAGGCTTTTTTTGTCGGTGTGATTTTGTCGATGCTTTGGCGAACGATTGACCCCAAGCCGCGGAGGCAAACATGGTTGTGGTGATGAAACAGGGCGCATCGAAGGAGCAGATCGAGCATGTCACTCATCTGATTAAGGAAATGGGACTCAAGGATCATGTCATCGTCGGCACGGAACGAACGGTTGTCGCCGTCATCGGGGATGACCGGATGAAGGACCGCTCGGCGCTCGAGACCGTCGCCGGGGTGGAGAAAGTGGTGCCGATTCTCGCGCCCTACAAGATGGCCTCGCGCGAAGTCCAGAAAGAGCGCTCGGTCGTGCTCCTGGGCGGTACTTTGGGCGGAACAGTCGGCGGAACCAAGGTTGCGGTGATCGCCGGGCCGTGCAGCGTCGAGAATCGCAATCAGCTTTTGGAAACCGCCCACGCCGTGAAAGCGGCCGGCGCGGTCGGTTTGCGCGGCGGGGCTTTCAAGCCTCGCACCAATCCGTATTCATTCCAGGGATTGGCCGAGAAGGGCTTGGAACTTCTTGCCGAAGCGCGCGAGCAGACGGGTCTGGCCGTGGTCACGGAGGTCATGGCGGTTGAGCAGGTCGCGCTCGTCGCAAAGTACGCCGACGTTTTGCAGGTCGGCGCGCGCAACATGCAGAATTTCAACTTGCTCAACGCGGTGGGCGCGCAACCGAAACCTGCCCTCCTCAAGCGCGGCCTCAGCGCTACGCTGGAAGAATTCCTCCTCGCCGCTGAATACATCATGGCCCGCGGCAACTCCAACGTGATCCTGTGCGAGCGCGGCATCCGCACCTACGAAGAATACGTTCGCAATACGCTGGCGCTGGCGTCCGTTCCGGAATTGCATCGGGTGAGCCATCTGCCGGTGGTCGTGGACCCGAGCCAGGGCACCGGCAAAAGCCATTTGGTGGACA
>JBEKYH010000055.1:0-29426 GCA_049511115.1 Tepidisphaeraceae bacterium
GCGCGGGTGATGTCGGCGGTGCAGATGAAGCCGCTGACCGTGCAGCAGATCAACCGGTACGTCGAATCCGACCTATGGAAGGGAAAGGCCGGCGGGTATGGCATTCAGGACAATGACCCATTTGTGAGCCGCCTGAGCGGGTGCCACACGAATATCGTGGGCCTGCCGATGACGCACACGGAGAGGCTTCTCCGCGCGGCGGGAATACAGAAAAATGCGGCGGCGGGGTGAGAAGAAATACGTTTCACCGCGAAGACGCGAAGAACGCGAAGTAATACAAAGACAATTCAAAAAAAGCAGACTCACCACTCGCTCGGCTCCGCCTCGCTAGAGGACACAGAGGTAAATCAGATTTCAGATTGATTTTGGTTTTCCTCTGTGTCCTCCGTGTCCTCTGTGGTGAGTCTTGTTTTTGAATTCTTCCCCTGAATTTCTTCGCGTTCTTCGCGTCTTCGCGGTTAGACCGCATTTTGCATTTGGGCCATTTCCAGATAGGCCGCTTCCAGGTCGCGGGTGAATTGGGCGTATTGCATGAGGGGTGATTTTGCCAGGCGATCGCGCAGGCCTTCGCGGAAGGGGAGGATGCGATCAGTGGCTTTCGCAAGAAGAACATATTCTTCCTCGGTGGCCGCGCTTAATTCCGGCAACCCTATGTTGGTAAGGATGCTCGCGGCGGCGCGGCTGATGGGGGCGCGGCCGCGCAAGGTGATGACGGAGACGCCCATCCAAAGGGCGTCGCAGGTGGTGATGGCGCCGCCGTAGGGGAAGGGGTCCAGGGCGATGTCGATTCGCTGGTAGGTGCGCATGTATTGGTCGAAGGACTGATTTCCGACGAATTCAAGACGCGCCGGGGCGATATTGCGGGCCGCCACGCGCTGCAGCACGCGCTGGCGCGCCGTGCCGGGCGGGCAGTTGAGCAGCAGCTTCGAATCGGGGACGGCGGCGAGGATTTGCGCCCACAGGTCGATGGCGGCGGCTGATTTGGCGAAATTGGCGAGGCAGCCGAAGGTGACGTAACCGTTGGTTTGGCTGGGGGCCGGCACGGGGTCTGGCGCCGGGCCGCCAGGCGAATAGCACCAGTAACAATGCGGCAGGCGGACGGTTTTTTCGGCGTAATTGGCGGCGATATCCGGTGGATCGAGAACCGGGTCGGAGAGGCGGAAATCCATCGCGGACATTCCCGTCGTTCCAGCGTAGCCCAGGTAACATGCCTGCACCGGAGCCGGCTTGCGCGCGAAGATCAGCAGGCGATTGCCCGCGCTGTGAAGCGAGAGGTCAATTAGAATATCAATTCCATCGCTGGCAATCAGATCGGCCGCCTGCTGGTCGGTGAGATCGAGGATATCCCGCCAGATGTCGGCGTGGCCCTTAAGCCGGTCGGTCATGGCGTCGGGACGAACGACCGAGGAATAGCAGGCAATTTCAAATCGCGTCCGGTCGTGATTGGAGAGGATAGGCTGAAGATTCCAGCCCACGACATGCTCGCGAAAATCGGCGGAGACATAGCCGATTTTCAATCGGCCGTTTTGGCGCGGAGCAGTTCCAGGGGCACGCGCCCGGACGAATTGGCCTTTGAGGGGGCGAGCGTATTGCTCATCCCATATTCGAAGTTCACGGCCCAGAATCTCCGCTTCGCGATGCGGATGAAACTGCATGACCATCAGCCGGTCGCCGGCGAGGGACGCATCCGCAGGCTGCAAATTGCTGGCCCGGCGATAGGCCTGGAGGGCCGCGTCGGTTTCGCCGCGCAGATAGAGGGCGTTGGCGAGCTGGTGATGCGCTTCGGTGAGATTGGGCTGCAAATTCAGAGCGTTGTGATAATGAGTGACGGCCTGGTCCAAATCGCCCAGGCGGGCCAAAGCGTCGGCGAGATTGACGTGCGTCTGCGCGTAGTTGGGCGCGAAGGCTATTGCCTGGCGGTAGGCGGAAATGGCGGCGGGCCAATCACGCTGGGCGGCGAGGGCGTTGCCGAGATTATTGAGCGCCTGAAAATAATTGGGGCGCAGCTCGACGGCGCGCCGCAGCCAGGCGACGGCATCGGCGTATTGCCGCTTGTTGAGCAGGGCCGCCCCCAGATTGCAGGCCGCCTCGGGGATGTCGGGCCGCAGCGACAGAGCGCGCTGGCAGGCGGAGATGACGCCGTCCCAATTGCCTTTGCGGTAGAGGGCGTCGCCGAGATTGCTGAAGGCTTCGATGCTGTCGGGACGAAGGGCCAGCGCTCCGTTGTAAGCGGCGATGGCCTCATCGAGGCGGCCAATCGCGGCGAGGGCGGCGCCGAGATTGATGGCGCTGTCGGAGTCCTTTGGATCGGCAGCGATGGCGGTGCTGAGCAACTGGATGGCCGCGGCATGATGACCGGTCTGATGGGCAAGAAGGCCCAGGAGTCGCAGCGTGCCGGCGTGCGTGGGATACTGCATCAGCACCTGGCGAAGGATCGCCTCTGCGTGCTGGGGCTGGCCCGCGCGGAAATGCTCGAGGGCGAGGTTGACGGCCTGGTCAGGGGTCACGGGAGGGAGTTTACGGTGGAGGTGTTGCGGGGAACAGCCGGAGCCGGTCAGAAGACGGGATTGAACGCCGAGGCACAGAGACGCCGAGAAGAGCAGATGCAGAATTCTTATCGAGCAGGGTGGTTCAGGCCTCAGTTTTTCCGGCGTCACAGCCCCGTCTTCTCTCTCCAAGCCTTTCGATACGCTCCCTGCACGTCCTGCGCAAACTGCCGCGCGTTCATCAACGGGGACTCGATCATTTTCTGCCGCAGTGAATCGCGGAGACCAATCCACCGGTTGCAATCGGCCGCGAGAATCTTGTAATGACGCGGGGTGAGGGCAATCGCGTCGGCGAGGCCGATGTTTTCGAGGATCGTACAACCTCCGCGACCGACGGCGATTCGTCCGGCGAGCGTGATGACAGGCACGCCCATCCACAGGCTGTCGCAGGTCGTGATTCCGCCGGCGTAGGGGAAGGGGTCCAGGGCGATGTCGATGCGGTGGTATGTTCGGATGTAGCCGTCCCAGTTCTGGCGGTGAGTGAATTCGATTCGGTCGATGGCGATGCCATAGGCGGCTAGGCGTAACTGCACGCGCCGGCGCGCGTCGCCCGCCGGGCAATTGAGCAGTAAATGCGAATGCGGCACTTCGCGCATGATCTCGGCCCATAGATCGAGCGCCTGGCCGGAAACTTTGGCGAAATTGGCGAGGCAGCCGAAGGTGACGTAGCCGTTCTTTTCGGCCGGTGACGGGCCTGGTTCGGGGGTCGCTCCGCCGGGTTGATAGCACCAATAGGTTGTCGGCAGGCGCAGCGTTTTTTCGCTGTAATTGAGCAAATCCCCCTCGAATGGGTCGAGGTGCGGGTCGGAAAATCGGTAATCCATCGCGGAAAGGCCCGTTGTTCCGGCGTAGCCGAGATAGGTCAATTGCACCGGCGCGGGCTTGCGCGCGAAAACCGGGAGGCGATTGCCGGCCATGTGGAGAGAGAGATCGACGAGGATGTCGATGGCGTCGGCGCGGATCATGTCGCAGGCGGCGGCGTCGTCGATTCGCGTGATGTCCCGCCACGTGTCGGCGCAGGCCTTGATTTGCCGCGTGTGATCATCGGGCCGGGCTGTATTGGAATAGCAGAAGATTTCGAATTGCTCGTGATCGTGTTCCTTCAACAGCGGCAGCAGATTCCAGCCCACCACGTGATTGCGAAAGTCGCCGGAGACATAACCGATGCGCAGCCGTCGGCGCGGATGCGGGTCGATTTCGCGTGGCTGAATAAACTTGGCCAGAGGGCGGCCGAAGCGCCGGTCCCAGTCGCGATGCTCGGCGAGAATGTCCTGCGGCTCAAAGCCGGGATGATACTGGAGCATGAAGAGATGATTGCTGGCAATGGCCGGATCGTTGGGCCGCTGCGTCATCGCGTCGCGGCTGCGGGCGATGGCTTCTTCGAGTTCGCCGGCGGCGAAAAGCTGGCCGCTCAGGTTGGCCAGCGCGGGGGTGGTGTCCTGGGCGATCGACAGGGCGCGGCGCGCGGCGGCGACGGCCTGATCGAGCTGGCCGGTTTCGCTCAGGGTCACGCTCAGGCTGTTCCAGGCACACGCGAAATCGGGCTTTAGATTGATCGCCTGTTGAAAGGTGGTGATGGCCTCGTCGAACTGGCCGGTCTGATGCAGGGCGCTGCCGAGATTGGTGAGCAGATCGGGCGTGGCCGGTCGCAGGGCGGCGGACTGCCGATAGCAGGCGACGGCTTGCTCCCAATTTCCCTTTTTGTTGTACGCGCTGGCGAGGTTGTAAAGCGCTTCGGCAAAATTGGGGCGAAGCTCCAGGGCGCGGCGAAGCGAGGAGACGGCGTCGTCGAGATCGCCGCGCAGCAGATGAGCCAGGCCGAGATTGCTGTGGGCGTCGGCGAATTCCGGCGAAAGCCGCAGCGCCTGGCTGAAGGCCGCGATGGCTTCGTCGAGGCGGCCGCGCTGGAGCATGGCGGCGCCGAGATTGCCGTGGGCTTGCGGGTTGGCCGGGCGCAGGGAGATGGCCTTCTGGAAGGCGCTGGCCGCTTCGTCGAGACGGCCGGCCATGTGAAGAGCGCCGCCGAGGTTGTTGTAGGTTTCGGCGGAATGAGGCTGGAGGGTCAACGCCCGCTGGCAGGCGGCGATGGCTTCGGAGGTGCGGCCCGCTTTTCGCAACGCGTTGGCGAGGCTGGTCAGGGCGCGCGGGTCGTTGGGCTTGAGGGAAAGTCCCTTGCCAAAAGCGGCGATGGCCTGGTCAACTTTGTTGGATTCCTCCAGAGCGATTCCCAGGTTGAAATAGAATTCGGGAACCTGCGGATTAAGGTCCAGGGCTTTGGAGATCAGGCCAATCGCTTCGTCGTGGCGGCCGGATTGAGAAGCGAGGACGCCCAGGAGATGGAGGGCGTCGGCATTTTCCGGTTGGCCGGCGAGAACCTGGCGATAGAAAACATCCGCATCCGCCAGGCGGCCGGCCTGGTGGTTCTGGATGGCGCGCTGCATCGCCTGCTGCACCGACATGTTCCTCCGCCGATATGCGACGCCTTCCCCATCGAAGGCGCTCGTTGAGGCACTTACGGCGAACTGAGCCAATTCAGAACTGAGAGATAGACGTGAAGTAAATGCCCGCTCAGCCCGCCGAAAGGACATTATCCTTTATTGCGGGAGGGATGTCCAGATTTTTCTTTGCGATTTGCGGACTTCTCGGCGCCTTTTTTCAGGCGAGAATCTTACAGACAACTTTGAGGACCTCGCTGCTTTTCCCGAGATGACAGCGGGGCATGTGCCCGTCGTGTGGGAAAAGGATCGTCCAATCCCCCGGTCCCATGGCCACCGCCGACGCCGCGCCGTCGGCAAAGGCCAGGGGCTTATGGAATTGAATGTCTCTGGCCAGAATGAATTCGTCGGAAGGCGTAAGCCTGGTGGTGGGGGCAATGCCCATGACTTCATGGCCGGAAATGACCACCTGAATGTCGATGTATCGTCGATGCGATTCAAAGATTCGCTTGTCGGGCGTCTCCGTCGAATACCTCTCGACGAGCACGTACAGATCGAGCCCCTGTAATTCGCGACGCCCGTCGGGAAACTTGTCCGGCGCGGCGGCGACCTGCCGGATGAAGTCGAAAGAGGGGGCAAAGCGCGGGTGAAGGTTTTCGTAAAGGGCCGCGTGATTCAGATGGTCAAAGATCATGATGTGCTCCTCGCTGGGGGGTAGATTAAGCGGCGGGAGGGGGTAATACAATTGGGCGGTGGCGGGGGAGAAGGGGAGAGGAGGGGGGGAAATAGGACTGGGGGCCGAGGACTGAGGACTGAGGAGGACGGGGGAAGAGACAGCGAGCATCTACTTTCTACTCGCTACATCTCCACTTTCCTGGCCGGAGGCCGTGCTACACACGCTGCGCGCGTTTGGGGATTAAATAAAGTATATGCTAACATATTCTCGGGTGTAAGGAGGTGGAGAATCGCTCGTTATAGCGCGAAGGGGAAAAGGGGCGCGGACATATGGAGGAGCGCTTGTAGCATGGGTGAAATGCCTTGGCGGAGGCGAAAAGGGGGGATGAATGGGGAACAAACTGCGCGAGCGTCGCAGCGAAATGTAGGGGCGTCAACACCTGGAGAATTGAGCGGTCCGTGGATAGGCTCGGCGCAATGGCCACGACGTATGGCGACGGGAAGGCTGGACAGCATGCCAAGCGGACAGCATTCCACTACGTCACCGGGATAATCCGCCGCTCAATGATCGCGATGCTTGCTGGAGATGAATGTCCCCTTTTCTTGCCCGCTCACGAAGAATGAACGGCCTCATCGAGGCAAGGACAATCGACCGCTCTTTCTATTGCTCACATCCGTCTTTGCCTCGTGGCGGCCCTGTGGTCTGCAAGGCAAACGTCGCGCCCTATGCCCCAACGGAATATTCCAGCGATTGGGGACGAAAGGCGAAAGTCGAGAGTCGATGTCCAAAAAACTAGCTGCGTCCCCGTTCTTGTCCGGGGGCGGGAGGGTTCGAGAGTTCAAGGGGGGGTTAAGGGGTGAAGCCGACCGACAATTTCAGTCCCTGACCACGCCTTGGTCACCCTGTCACCTTGTCATCTTGTCATCCCGTCCCCGGTCGGCACAATAGAGCCCGATGATCGCCTGGCTCAAACGGCTTTTTGCAACTTCAGAGCACGACCCGCTCGGTCCGCGCGGCGAAAACGCCGCGGCGCGATTCTTGCGCAGCCACGGTTACAAAATCATTCAGCGGAATTTTTCCTGTCCCGTGGGCGAATTGGATATAGTCGCCAAGCAGGGGAAGACGCTCATATTTGTCGAAGTCAAAACCAGGGCCGATGATGATCCCACGCCCGAAACGCAGGTTGACGCCGTGAAGCAGCACCAGCTTACCAAGACCGCCCGTTATTACCTCTCGCGGTATGGCGTTCCGCCGCCGCCGGCTCGATTTGATGTCGTCGCGGTGATATGGCCGCACGGGCAAACGCCGAGCATCCGGCACACGCCTAATGCGTTTGACGCGACGTTTTAGCGAGGATAATTCATCGCCCAGGAAGCCCACAAAGCAAACGGAGCGGGAATGATCGACACGCATTGCCATCTCACTGACCCCGGCCTGATCGTCCAACTGGACGACGTGATGGCCCGCGCCGAACTCGCCGGCGTTGATCGCATGGTCACCATCGGCACTGCGGCGCCGGATTGGCAGGAGTGCCTGGAGATTGCCCGGCGATATCCCAACGTACGCTGCGCGCTTGGCGTGCATCCCAATTATTGCAACGAAGTTGAAGTTGGAGAGATCGAGGGCCTAAAGCCGCTATTGGCAAATCCATCCGTCGTCGCGGTAGGGGAGATGGGCCTGGATTATCACTACGATTCAGTCCCCAAGGCGCGGCAGCAGGACTTCTTCTCCGCCCAGCTTAATATCGCGGTGCGGACGAATCGACCGGTGGTGATCCACAGCCGCAAAGCCATCGACGATTGCCTGTCTGTCCTAAAAGATTTCCCCGTGCCCGCGGCGGTATTTCACTGCTTCACCGGGACTGCCGACGAGGCGCGGCGAATCCTTGACGCCGGATGGCTGATTGGGTTTACCGGAGTTGTCACCTTCAAAAAGACCGACGAGCTTCGCCAGGTGGCCGCCTTCGCCCCGGCCGACCGCATACTCGTGGAGACCGACGCGCCGTACCTCAGCCCCGAGCCCAAGCGCGGGCAGAAGATCAATGAGCCTTCACTGGTGGTGCATACCGCGGCGGCTGTAGCCAAGGCGCGCGGCGTGACACTGGACGAGATCGATCGGATCACATCCGATAACGCGCGGCAGTTTTATCGTTGGGATTAAGACGAGGTGAAGCGCCCGATTGTGGCGAATTGCAAACCGCCCCCTCCCCGACCCTCCCCCGGAAATACCGGGGGCGGGAGCAGGAGAGCGGAGTCGCCACAAAGAGGAGTTACGCCCATTGAGAAGCGAGAAGAACCTACCCCTGCATGCAAATCGACGTTTCCATCCGCTCATCCGGCGACGGCACATCCATCTTCCGGACGGCTTCGGCGGCGCGGGCTTTGCCCAGTTGATCGAGAAGCATCGACCAGGTCTCGCGCTGGAACCGCAGCACTTTCAACGCTTCGTCCACGGGCTCGGTGTGATGGTGGACGTTGGCCTGCACCAGTTGCCGGTAGGCGTAGTTGTAGAGGCTGGCGAGTTTTCCGCACAGCTCGGGGTAGATGTCGTGTTTTAATTTGGCGTTCAAATCCGCCAGAATCTTCTGCGCCTGGGTGAGCGCCTTGTAGCTGGCTTCCCAATCCTTCTTCACAAGCGCCGCCTTGCCCTGCTCGGCAAAGCGAATGGCGCCGTCGTACAGCATGAGTTGCAATTGCTCCGGCGTGGCCGTGAGCACTTTGGTGCGAAGATAATTTTGTGCGGCTTGTTGATTCATGTTCTAACTGCAATGACAACCGGCGAGCGGAACGTTGTACCTATCGGCCGGAGAAGCAGGTGCAATTGAACGCCCGCGCGATTTTCACCCGGCCTCGGCAAATCCTGCGCGATATGCGTCCGAGAACAAGAATCAAACCCTCAGTTAGCCGGAGCTGGAACTGGAACTCGAGCTGTTGTCCGCCTGACTTGAACCCTGCGCCGCCGGCGTGCTGGAGGCGCTGCTGACGGCGTTTTCGGTTGATCCCGACAAGGTATCCAGGACCTGCCCCTGGCTCTGCAGCGAGGCGAGATTGCCTTCGAGGTTGGCGAATTGCGTCTCCAATTGCTGCTGCTTCTGCTGCACAAGCGTGTTCAATTCCGCATAGTAATTCTGATAATTCTGAACCTCGGTGGTCAGCGTGTTTTCCTGCAGCGTGATCAGGCCGTTGATCGGGTCGGTCAATTGCGTCACGGCGCTGGCGATCTGGTTGCCGAAGCCGGTGGTGGCCTGGCTGAAGAGGTTTGTTACCGCGGTGGGATTGGCCGCGAAGGCTGATGAGAACGTGTTGGTGTCGAAGACAAGCTGGGCCGTGGCGCCATTGGTCGTATCGATGGAAATTCCCACGTCGGCCAGCGTGCTGTATTGTCCGGCTCCCTTAACAACGCCGTTGATCACGCTGTAGAGCACCTGCTGGATTTGCTGTGTGGTCTCATCGCCCAGGAGCAGGGATCCCTGGTTGGTGGTGGTATTGTAATTCGTGAGGATGCCGATCGAGTCGATCAGCGTGTTGAATTGCGACACAAAATTCGTCAGGTCGGTCTCCACGTCGCTGGGATCGCTGCTGACGGTCAGGGTGACCGGCGTAGAGCTTGCCCCCGTCAGGTTCAGCGTCACCCCCTTGACGACGTTGTTGATCTGATTGGAACTGGAGGTGATGAGCAGGGGCTGGGTTGATCCGCCGCCGCCATAAAAGACCGCGGCATCCTGGCCCTGGACGAGCGTCTTGGGAGCGAGATTGGTCGTTCCGCCGTCGACGATCACCTGCCCGGCCTGGCCGCTGTTAACGCTGGTCAGTGTGAGCCGGTAGGGGTTGGTCGCCGATCCGTCGTTGACGATCTGGGCGGTAACGCCAAAGCCGAGTGAATTGATCTTGTTCTGCACGCTCGACAGCGTGTCTGTTGAGGTGACCGCTATCGTCTTTTCGTAGGCGCCGTTGATTGTCGTGCCCGTAGCCGTTCCCGCGATATTCAAATTCGCGGCGCTGGTGCCATCAACGTCGTTGACCGTAAGCTTTCCCTTGCCGCCGGCGTTGTCCGTCAGCAGGAGGCCGTTCCCCGTCGAATTGATGGAGGCGGTTACGCCGGTGTGGGCGTTATTGATGGCATTGATCACGTCGCCCACGGTGTTGTAGGAGCCGCTGGTCAGGTCGATGGTAGATGTCGCGCCGGCCGAATTGGTGATCTCAAATTGGCCAAAGTCGATCCCCTGGCCGCCGTTCAGTGATGAAAGCAGGGTGTTCTGCGATATGTATTGTCGTTGGAGATTGGCCCCCACCACGGTCGGCGTCGCGGTGGTGAATGTGCCGGCGATCCCCAGCGCCGAAGCCGTCGTTGAATTCACGTCGCTGATCACCAGGTTGCCAGTGCCGCCGGTGGTGTCGGTGAGCTGAATTCCGGTTCCCGAGGGGTTCAACGACGCCGTCACTCCGGCGCCGGCATTGTTGATATCGTTCAAAATGTCCGAGAAGCTCTTGGCCGAGGAGAGGTCCACCACTACCGGCGTATCGCCGGTCCGATTGGTGATGGAGATTTGCCCCAGGGGAATGCCGTTGCCGCCGTTGAGGCTCGAGACGAGAACCGAATCCACGTTCGCCAGTACGTCCGACCCGTTCAGCGTGGAGGTGCTGCTGCTGCCGAGGATACCCAGGTCCGACGCGGCGTCGGAGCCGTTCAGAGCCGTTACGGAGAATGTGGATGTTGTGCCGCCCGACAAATCCTGAAGTTCGATGCTCTGGCCGTCAGGGGCGACTTCGGCTTTGACCTTGCCGTCCCCGGCGGTGTTGATGGCGTTGAGCACATCGCCGACGGACTGTGCGGTCCCGAGGGTGACCTGGAAATCCGTGCCGTCCGATAAGTTGACCTGGAAATCCGCGCCGGTGGAATTCGCCCTGACGCCGCGGCCGTCGTTCAAAGTTCCCAACGCGGTGCCGGCGCCAATGTAATTGATCGCCGTCCCGGTCAGTGTGTTGGAAGTAGGCCCAGCGGTCCCGGCGATTCCTAAATCGGCGGCCGCGGTGCCGCCGCTCAGGTCCGTGACCGTCAAGTTGTCGGTCGTTTGCCCGCTGGTGTCGGTCAGTTGAATGCCGTTATTGGTGAGCGTCGCCTTTACGCTGATGTTGGGGGCGGAATTGATGTCCGACACGACGTCGTCCAGGGTGACCGCATCAGAAATATTGACGACGGCCGACGCGCCGCTGCGATCGGTGATTCTAAACTCGCCCCGGTCGACCCCCTGGCCCCCGTTGAGCTGCGACAGCGGCGTCTGGCTGGACGCCTGGCCGCCGCCTTCCTCGATGGTCAGTGTTCCCGCACCCACCGGCGCCGAATTGGTATTGGCAAACCCATTGGTGACGAGCTGCTGCGTGCTGACCAGTTGCGCGACCTGGAACTGGTAAGTTCCCACCGCCGCCCCCTCGGCAGCCGTCGCGGTGAGAGTGTTCGGGTCGCTGCTGGTCGTCGTGGCCGCCGCGAAGGTCTGCGGGAGGGCCAGGTTATTCCCAATGTTCTGCAAGCCGGTGAGGTCATTTGTCAGGTCCTGATAGGCCTGCTGCTGCGCCTGCGCCTCGTTAATCTGCGACTGGACGATCTCCTGCGGCTGCTCGTCGATGGCGATCAACTGCGAGATGAGAGACTGGTAGTTGATTCCGCTGACCAGTCCGACGCCGGAGGAGATTTGTGCCATAGCGCATCGCCCTCAACTGTTACATCGTGTTTATCGGAACCCTTGGGGGGGGGAGTTGAGAGGAACGTGACGATTGGGCGGATTATGCCGGAAGTTGCGTTGCCGCGACCTTTTCCGGCGCTGCCGGGAGGTGTCGTCTGCTAAAACCCCTAAACCCTTAATCCCTTAAACCCTTAATCCCTCGATCCTTGACACCCCCCTCGTTCAACCATACGTTCCTCGCGTGAGTTTACTTCGCACAGGAAACACCTGCGTCTTCGGCCTGCAATGGGGTGATGAAGGTAAAGGCAAGATCGTCGATCTGCTCACCGAGCAGGCCGACGTGGTCTGCCGGTATTGCGGCGGCGCCAATGCCGGGCATACCGTCCGCTTCAACGGCCAGCGCTACTCCACGCACCTTCTGCCCGTGGGCATCTTCCGGCCACATGTCCTGAACATCATCGGCAACGGCGTGGTCATCGACCCCGAGGCGATGTTCAACGAAATCGACGACTTCCTCTCCAAGGGCTTTGCCATCTCGCCGGCCAACCTGCGGATTAGCTACAAGGCCCATGTGGTGATGCCGTATCACAAAATCGAGGACGGCGCCCGTGAATCCAGCGCCGAGGGCTCGGCCATCGGCACCACCCGCCGCGGCATCGGCCCGGCCTACGCCGACAAGATGCACCGATCAACCGCCGTTCGCGTTGCCGACCTGTTGCACGAACACAAGCTGCGCGACCGCATCGGCCAGAATCTCGACGCGCGAAATAAGGTCTTCAAAGTCCTCTACGACATTCCCCCCATGGACTGGCGTCCGATCTTCGAGGCGTACCGCGATTTCGGCCGGCGCATCGCGCCGTTTGTCGATGACTCGACGACCCTCCTCCTCGACGCCGCCAAAGCCGGCCAGCGAATTGTCTTTGAAGGCGCTCACGCCGTTCTCCTCGATATCGATCACGGCACCTATCCCTACGTGACCAGCAGCAATTGCAGCGCCCTCGGCTTGTTCACCGGCGCCGGCGTGCCGCCAGCCATCTGCCAGAATTACGTCGGCATCATCAAGGCCTATTCCACGCGCGTCGGCGGCGGCCCGTTCCCCACCGAGCAGGACAACGACACCGGCCAATACATCCGCGAGCGCGGGGATGAATACGGCACCACCACTCGCCGCCCGCGCCGCTGCGGCTGGTTCGACGCCGTCGCCGTCAAATACTCTGTCCAGCTTTGCGGTGTGACCGAAATCGTGCTGACGCTGTTGGATGTCCTCAGCGGCCTGGATCGCGTGCAAATCTGCACCGGCTACCAGCGCAACGGCGTCCCCGTCGCCGGCTTCAAAGCCGACATGGATACCCTGGCCGAAGTCGAGCCAATTTACGAATCCCTGCCCGGCTGGCGCGGCAACTTATCCGGCTGCCGATCTTTCGGTGAGCTGCCCCAGGAAGCGCAGATTTATGTGAAGCGAATTGAGCAGCTTGCCGGCGCTCCCATCAAGACCATCAGTGTAGGCCCGGACCGATCGGCGACGATTTTCCGATAACGATGGGGTAACCGCGTGTCATCCACCGCCGGCCCTATCTCCTCTGCGACAATTCATTGGCCGCCTCCGCCGGCTCAACATCCGCTGGCGGCGCGCGACGTTCACCTATGGGCGGCCTCCCTGGTTGTGCCGGATGATCGACTTTCCGCTTTCCAGTCAACGCTCTCCCCCGACGAGCGCGAACGCGCCGAGAGATTTGTGTTCGGCCTTCATCGCAACCATTACATTGCCGGCCGAGGAATCCTCCGCGCCATTCTCGCCAGCTACCTGGACCTGAATCCGGCGAAGATTCAATTCGCGTACACTCCGCGCGCCAAGCCCTTCCTGGCGGATATGCCCGGCGCTGGCGCGCACCATTTCAATATCGCACATAGCGAGGGTCTTGTTTTAGTCGCGATATCGCAGGTCTGCGAGATCGGCGTCGATGTCGAGCGAATTCGCCCTATGCCCGATGCGCACGACATTGCCTCTCATTTCTTCTCACCGCGGGAAAAGGCGCAACTCAACGGGCTGCCGACCGATCAGGTTCCCCCCGCCTTTTTCAATCTCTGGACGCGCAAGGAAGCCTGTCTGAAAGCGACCGGCGAGGGGATCACCGAGCTATTGCCGCTGACCGAGGTCTCATTCCTGCCCGGCGAGCCAGCGCAATTGCACAGCCTATGGGGCGATCCCAAAGAGGCCGGGCAATGGACCCTGGAAGACCTGACGCCCGCGCCGGGATATGCCGCCGCATTAGCCGCCCCGGCCAGAGACTTGCAACTCCACTGCTGGCGCTGGCCGACATCATCCCGATTGTAAATCACCCGCGAAAAACAGTTCCCGGACGTTGCCGGGGCCGCCAAGCGCCACGTTCCCAGCGGTGCGTCCGATAACAATCTCGTTGTCATATCGCGAAATCCCCGACGCTTGACGCGGGGGGAATTGAATTCGACCTCTCCTTCATGGGATTTGTTCCGGGGGCTAGGAAACCGCACAAGTATGCGCTTCGCCGCGCGATCGCTGGAGGCAGCCTGCGCGCGGCCAGAGAGCTCAGCAGCGCCTGCTGCTTCGAGCCGCTGGAAACGCGGACCCTGATGTCCGTCTCCGCCCCGTCAGTCCTGACCGCCAAGGCGACGGCCCCGGACATCCTTCGCTCCACCAACGGGGCAAACTACAACGAGATCACCACGCTGTCGGCAAGCAATGTCAGCAATTACAAAGACACCACCACCAAATCCGGCCGCGTCTATCAATATGAAATCCAGGCGTTCAAGGGCCAGAAGACCTCGCCCGCATCAAACGTCGCCAAGGCCATCACGCCTTTAGTGCCCGTATCGAATCTTTCCGCCACCGCGACCGGGCCGACCAGCGTGCAACTCAATTGGACGGACAATGACCGCCTGGCAACGGGATACAACGTTCTCCGCTCCACCGACGGCATAAATTTCACGCGCATCGTCAAATTAACAGGGACGGCGGCCGCGAGCTACCTCGACACCACCGTCCTCTCCGGCCAAGCCTACGAGTACGAGGTCAAGGCGATCAACGCGACCACAACCGCCGCCGCCTCAACGCCGGCCAGCGCGACCACGCCGCTGGTAGCGCCATCGCACCTGGCCGCGACTTTGTCAGGAACTTCGATCAATCTGGCCTGGACCGACAACGACTCTTCCGCGACCGGCTACGATGTTCTTCGCTCGACCGACGACATTCAGTTCAGCTCCATCGCTACGCTCAACAGCGCCACCGCCGATAGTTATCTCGACACGACCAGCACATCGGGAACCGATTATTACTACGAAGTCTCCGCCTTTGACGCGGCGACCGCCTCCCCGGCCAGCAACGTCGCGGCGATTACGACTCCGCTGGCGGCCGTGTCATCTCTCACCGCGTCTGAAACCGGCCCGACGACGGTTCAACTGAATTGGTCTGACAATGACGCGTCAGCGAGCGGCTACAACATCCTCCGCTCCAGCGACGGCGTGAATTTCACGCAAATCGCCCAGGTGAATGCAGCGGCGGCCGTAAGTTATCTCGACTCAACTGCGCCTTCGGGCCAGTCGCTTGCGTACGAGGTAGAGGCGTTTGACTCAGACACAACCGCCGCCGCATCAGCGCCTGCTGATACAGTCACGCCGCTGCAAACGCCCACCGCCGTAACGGCGACCTGGTCCCAGACAGCAATCGACTTGACCTGGACGGACAACGATCCTGCCGCGACCGGCTATTACATCTTCCGCTCTTCCGATGATGTGCATTATGGTCTCCTCACCACGCTGAGCGGCGGCACGATCGATTCGTACGACGATGAAACGACAGGCACCGGCACGACCTACTCCTATGAGGTGCAGGCGTTTGATGCCGCCGCAAAGTCCGCCGTTTCCTACGCCGCCTCGGCAACCACGCCACTGAGTGCTGTCACCAATCTCACCGCGACTGCGAACGGCCCGACGAATGTGCAGCTCCATTGGCAGGACAACGACGCCGACGCGACCGGCTACTACATCCTCCATTCAACGGACGGCGTGCACTTCGCCCAGATCGCTCAGCTCACGGTCGCATCAGCCACCAGCTATGACGACACCGCCGCGGTTTCCGGCCAATCGAATTATTATGAAGTGCAAGCCTTCGACGCATCCACCACCGCGCCGGTTTCCACTCCCGCCAGCGCGCTCACTCCGCTGGCCGCACCGACGGGCCTTGCCGCAACGCTCTCAGGCTATTCGATCAACCTGACCTGGACGGACAACAGTTCTTCAGCAACCGGCTACTACGTGTTGCGTTCAACGGACAATGTTCACTTCAGCACCTACGCCACGCTGACCAACAGCGCCGCCGACAGCTACAGCGACACAGCCACGGCCTCGGCCACCACCTATTACTACGAGGTGCAGGCCTTCAATGCGGTGACGACTTCGGCGATCTCCTCCGTTGTCAGCAAGACAACGCCGGCCTCGCAGGTCTCCATTGCCACCCGCTATGGCGATGAATTGACGGTAACCGCCGCTGGATCGGATGACTCTGTTTCCGTCTCGCAGAACGGCAGCACGTTAACCATCTTCGCCGACGGCAACACCTTTACCGATCCGGCAACGGCAGGGGGCCTGTTCGTCTATACGCGCGGCGGCGACGATTCCATCAACATCGCCAGTTCCGTCTCGGCCGACGTGACGCTTGAGACCATCGACGGAGCGGTAACCACGATCAGCAGCGCCGGCACTGACGTAACCGCCTGGATCGACGCAACCGACATTTACACCGGAACCGGCACGGTGCATCGCGTCTCGGCATTTGCCGGCGGCGTGAGCAAAGCGGCGGGCGCGGCGTTGGCCAATCCAACCGACTCCGGAACGACGGTGACGGCGAATGCCTCGCTCTTCGGCACAGGCCCGGTCGCGGCCGACGTGAACCAGGGCGAGTCCGGCGATTGCTACTTCCTCTCTTCGCTGGCCGCCTTCGCCGGCCAGGACCCGCAAGCGCTGGAAAAATCGGCCGTGGACATGGGCGATGGCACGTATGCCGTGCAGTTCATGTCGAACAATTCGCCGGTTTATGTGCGCGTCTCGAATCAATTCGCCAGCGGCCCGTTTGGCGGCTATATGTTCGCCCATCCCGGCAGCAACGGAACGATCTGGGCCATGGTCATGGAAAAGGCCTTCTGCTATTTCCGGACCGGCGCAAACACCTACGCTTCGATTGACAGCGGATGGATGGGCGAGGTCTACGCCGATCTGGGCTTTGAATCCAACAATTTCTTCACCGGAGATTACACGTCGAGTTCGCTCTACAGCTTGCTCTCCGCCGATATCAGCGCCGGCGACGCCGTGACCCTGGGCACGCCGCAGTACGCACCGAACCTGGTTGGCGACCATGCCTATACGCTGGTAAGCGTCTCCCTCAACGCCAGCGGCGTGGCCCAATACGTCGTCCGCAACCCCTGGGGCGTCTCCGGCGATTCCCTGGAAAACAACCAGGGATATGCGACGTTGACATACAGCGAGATGGTGGCGAATTTCACGGATGGATGCGCCTCGTGAGCTATCCTTACCAGGCTCTCCAACCCGCAAGCTAAATCCGGCTTATTTCGTTATTCGATCGAGTAAAATCTCACTTTTCAATTTTCGGTGGCGGACCTATACTCGATCCGATCGAGTGGTGGCTGCTCGAATCGCGGCTATTGGTGGGTTTGACGACAAAGGGCCAGGTGGGCCCCAATTGCCTAGTTCGGAGACAATTGCATGGGGACGAATAATGCGACGACCTCGGGCGTTGCGTATTCGGACGGCGAAGGCTTTCTTTCCGGAGGCGGAGAGATGGGCGCGCAGATGCGCGCCAAGGACTGGGCCTCCACTCCGCTGGGTCAGACCGCCAACTGGCCCCAGAGCCTCAAAACCGTCGTCCGCATCATGCTCGATTCCCGCTACGCCATGTGGATGGGCTGGGGAAGCGAACTGACCTTCTTCTATAACGATACTTACGCTCGCGACACCCTGGGCAAGAAGCATCCCTGGGCTCTTGCAAAGCCGGCCCGGGAGGTGTGGGCCGAAATATGGTCTGACATCGGACCGCGCATTGATCGCGTTCTGACCAGCGGCCAGGCCTCGTGGGACGAAGGATTGTTTCTCCTCCTCGAACGCAACGGATACCCTGAAGAGACTTACCATACTTTTTCCTACAGCCCGCTCTACGACGACGCCGGAAAAACCGGCGGGATGCTTTGCGTTGTTACCGAAGAGACCGAAAGAGTCATTGCCCAAAGGCGCGTCGCACTGCTCAGGGATCTCGCGGCCGCCAGTACAAATATCAAGGTGGAAAAAGACGTCTTCGGCGCCGTCGAGCGATGCGTTACCGGTGTCGCGCGCGATTTGCCGTTCACGTTGACCTATCTTTTCGAGAATCAGGGCGAAACCGCGCGCCTCTCATCCAGGACGGGTATCGATAGCGCCGTCGCCTTGGCAATGGACGACGGAATCTCGGTCTGGCCGCTGCGCGAGATGTTGGACAAAAACGCTCCCACGGTCGTCGGCGATGTCGCCGCCCGCTTACACATCGCGGCGAAGGATTCGGCCTTGCTGTCGGTGCGCCAAGCCATGCTCGTGCCGATTGCCCAACAAGGGCAGTCGCGGCCGGCGGGTGTGTTTGTGGCCGGCATCAATCCCCACCGGCCGCTCGATGAAGGCTACCGCGGATTCATCAATCTTTTCGTGGGCCAGATCGCCTCGGCGCTGGCCAACGCGCACGCGTACGAAGAGGAGCGCCGCCGCGCCGAAGCCCTGGCCGAATTGGACCGCGCCAAGACGACATTTTTCAGCAACGTCAGCCACGAATTCCGCACGCCGCTGACACTGATGCTCGGACCGCTGGAGGACACGATCTCCCAGGCGCACGGCGCGCTGCCGGGACAGGCAATTGAAGAGCTGAAGATCGTGCATCGCAATGGGCTGCGCCTGCTCAAACTGGTCAATTCGCTGCTGGATTTTTCGCGCATTGAAGCGGGGCGCATGCAGGCCGCTCTTGAGCCCTGTGATCTCCCCGCATACACGGCCGAACTCGCCAGTGTTTTCCGCTCGGCGATTGAAAAGGCCGGCATGCAACTCGTCGTGGATTGCCCGCCGTTGCCGCAGACAACCCATGTCGATCGCGCGATGTGGGAAAAGGTCGTGCTCAACCTTCTCTCCAACGCCTTTAAGTTCACCCTGCAGGGCAGAATCACCGTCGCCTTTCGCCAAATCGGCGACGAAGCGGAATTGTCCGTCAGTGACACCGGCTGCGGGATTCCCGAGCACGAGTTGCCGCGGCTTTTCGACCGCTTTCACCGCGTCGAGGGAACGCGCGGACGCACCCACGAGGGAACCGGCATCGGCCTGGCCCTGGTGCATGAACTCGTCAACCTTCACGGCGGAAGCGTTCAGGTCGAAAGCCGTGTCAATGAGGGAAGCACATTCCGCGTGCGAATTCCCGCCGGTGGGGCGGACTTGCCGGCGAATCGAATCGACCAACGCGGCGCCGCCGGCGCGGCGGTATCCCTCGGACAGGCGTCATTTCTCGAAGAGGCTAAGCGCTGGCTTCCCGAAGCGGCCGGCGCTTCCGAAGACGTGTATGGCGCGGACGGTTTGCCCCAACCGGCGGCGAAGCCGGGGCCGCGGCAGCGCATCATCCTGGCCGACGACAACGCGGACATGAGGCAATACGTCCGCCGCCTCCTCGCCGGCCACTACGATGTCGAAGCCGTCAAAGACGGAATCGCCGCTCTTGAGGCCATTCGCGGCAGGCGGCCCGACCTGGTGTTGACCGACGTGATGATGCCCAACCTCGACGGATTTGGACTTCTAAGGGAGATTCGCGCCAACAACGACACCGCCGGTATTCCCGTGATCCTACTCTCCGCGCGGGCCGGTGAAGAAGCCACCCTTGAAGGTCTCGCGGCGGGGGCCGATGACTATCTTGTCAAGCCGTTCAGCGCGCGCGAGCTGCTGGGACGCATCGCCGCGCTTTTGGAACGCAAACGGTTCCAGGAGGCGCTGGCCGCGGCCGACGACCGTCTCCGCATCGCTCTCAACGCCGCGAAAATGGCCGCCTGGGAATGGGACCCCATCGCAGATACCCTGATTATTTCCGACACGGCCGGCGAGGTGTTTGGTCTGGCGCGCGGCCGGACGCTCAGCAGCGGAAATCAGGGCGCTGGTATTATCCACCCCGATGATCTCCCCGCGCACCGCGCCCGCCTGCAAAAAGCCATCGACGGCCTCACCAGTTTTCACAGCCAGTTTCGCGTCGTTCGTCCCCTCGACGGCGCGATTGCCTGGATGGAGGAACGCGGTTTTGCCCGGCGCGACCGGGTCACCGGCCAGGTCCGCGTCAGCGGCGTGGTGATGGATGTCACCGAGTCGAAAAAAGCCGAGCAGGAACGCGAGCGCCTGCTGGAGCGCGAGCGATTTGCCCGCGGCGAGGCCGAGCGAGCCAGCCGCTTGAAGGAGGATTTTCTCACCACCCTTTCCCATGAACTCCGGACGCCTCTCAATGCGATACTCGGCTGGACGCACATCCTTGAGCGCGGCCGAGGCGATCCCGCGACGCTTGCCGAAGGACTCGCCGTCATCTCGCGCAACGCGCGAGCCCAGACGCAAATGATCGAAGACCTGCTGGACATGAGCCGCATCAGCTCAGGGAAACTCCGGCTTGAGGTGCAGCGCGTGGGCCTGTCGGAAGTGACTCTGGCCGCCATTGAGTCGGTTCGCCCCGCCGCCGAAGCCAAGGAGATCCGCCTGATCAAAGTCCTGGACCCGGTCCGTACAGTCGTGTCAGGTGATCCGCACCGGCTGCAACAGGTGGTGTGGAACCTGCTCAATAATGCCATCAAGTTCACGCCCAAAGGCGGGCGCGTGCAGGTCGTGCTGGAGCGTATCAATTCGCACGTTGAACTGAGCGTCAATGACAATGGCACCGGCATCGAGGCGTCGTTTCTGCCGCACGTGTTTGAGCGCTTCCGTCAGGCGGATGCGTCAACGAAGAGATCTTTCGGCGGTCTGGGCCTGGGATTGTCGATCGTCAAGCAGTTGGTGGAATTGCACGGCGGCACCGTGAGCGCCGCCAGCCCCGGCGAGGGTCAGGGCGCCACCTTCACGGTCCGCCTGCCGGTCGCAAGCACCCTGGAGGAAGCCGTCCCGACTCCGCAGGCGGCCCCTTCGCATGGAGCCGATGGCTTAGAACAAATCTCTCTCGACGGGGTCAAAGTTCTTGTCGTGGATGACGAGCCGGATTCTCGCGATCTGGTCAAGCGGATTTTGGGCGGCTGCCGCGCGACCGTGATAACGGCCGGCTCCGCCGCTCAGGCGCTGCAGCATTTCCACAAAGAGCGGCCGCATGTCATCGTCAGCGACATCGGCATGCCGGACCAGGATGGGTACGAATTCATGCGCACGGTGCGAAGCCTTCGCCGCGAGGAGGGGGGCCAAACTCCCGCGGCCGCTCTCACCGCCTACGCGCGCCCGCTCGACCGGCGGCAGGCGCTTCTGGCGGGATACCAATCGCACGTGGTCAAGCCCGCCGATCCCGCCGAACTGGTCACTGTCGTCGCCAGCCTCGCCGGCAAACTCGTCGGCAATTCCCGCACGCCAGCCACTGCGAAGGAATGAGTCGCGGACCGCCAACGCGATCACTACTGCTCAACCAACGTCCAACTTCTGTCGGGATTGTATTCGGTCATGGCATGCGCCAAATCGGCCGTCTTGGGCCCCAGGTCCTTCTGATACAGCTTGCCCTGGTGGCTGATGATGAAGGTCATGATGCCTGATTTGCCGTAATCGACCGGATAGGCGACCAGCGCAAAGCCCGCGATCATGTTGCCGTTGATGACATAATCATATTGCCCGCCTGGCGCGGCCGGCCCTTGGCGCGTCAGGATGTGATAAATGTAGCCAAAATAGGGGTGCGGGCCGGCGCTATCCTTTTTGCCGGGCGTATAACCTTCCTCGGTTGCCTGCGCGATGACCGAACCAAAGGGGCTTTCCTCTTCGCCGGGCGCGGTGGGCCAGTAAAGTCCATCCTTGCCGTTGTGGCTGATGAAATGCTGGGCGTATTTCAAGACGCCGCTGCCGTCGCGGTCGGCGCTGGCATACTCGCGCTGCGCTTCGACGTAGGCGCGGCAGACTTTGATGGTTTCCAACTCATTTCCGCCAATGCGGCGGTCGAGAATTTCCTGAGCGCCGGCCTCGGTGTCAAAGAACCACTTGCCGCTGGGGAGGCGCGTGAGGGGAATGGGAAACGGCCAGTTGTCCTTGCCGATGTCGATGATCGACGTACTGCCGTCTTTCTTCTCCAGTTCGAGATGCTCGCTGGCGTCCTGGACGAAATGATCGAAGGCCTTTTCATCCTCGACTTTGTCGCCGGTCACGAAATCCTTGATCGACGGCCCAAAGATTTTGTCCAGCGCCGCGTGATCGTGCGCTTTCACAGCGGCGACCAGGGCGGCCGCGGCCTTGTCATCGGTATCAAAGCGATCCTGGCCGACGCCGGGTTCGCCCGCGGGGCGCGTGGCGGCGGCATTCACGGGAGAGTCGTCGCCGCGCGCCATCGCGTTGAATGTAAAAGCAACGCCGGCGGCGAGAGTCAGTGCGGCAAGTGCATGAATTCGAGACTGCATATTGATACTCCACAAAGGCCCCAAATGCGGGGCGAGATAATCATCGACGGCCCCTCGACGCCTGGCCGCGGGCGCTTGCGGCGCGGGCATCGGCCGCGGAACCGCCGCCGAAGGCGCCGCTGGGAGCTGCGCGGACGGGCGCCGGCGGCGGGGGTCTATATTCGGGTTGCTGCCGGGGCGCAGCCTCCTGGACGCGTTGCACCGGCGGCGCAGCGGCGGGGCGGGCGCGTTGCACGGCGCGTTGGACATCGCCGCGATTGACAACCGGATCAAAGATATTCGCCGACGGTTCGCGGGCCGGCGCACCGCGCACAACGCCCGGCTGAACTCGCGCGCCGCCAAGATGAACACGAGCCGCAACTTCGGAAGTCAATACCGGCGCTGCCCCGCGCGGCGCACGCGCCCAGCGCTGTGGATGCGGCGCCCATCCGCGGTGCTGGCGAAACCATTGTGGCGGATTGCGGTCCCAATCCGGCGGATGATGCCATCCATAATACCAGCCCGCGCCCACGACGATGTAGCCGCCGCCCCAGTCAAAACCGTTATCACACCAGATGCCGATGGGATAGCTCGCTCCCCAGTCGATCGGATACGCGCCGGTGTAGACGACTTCCGGATTATACGTGGGCACGTAGATCACATTCGGATCAACCGGCTCGATGAGCAGATCATTTCCGTCGGCAACCACCTGCGCCTGCTGCGTATCCTGAAGGCTTCCATCGGCTCTGGCCTGGGCGCGCAAGCGCTGCACCGAAGCCAGCACGTCGGCCTGCTGATTGAGGAACGCCGCGCCAAGCGCCTGCGTCCAATCAATCTGGTCGCTCATCATTTTGAGAACGGTTGGATAGTGAACCAATGCCTTGATCGAACCGTCCCAGTTCTGGGCATCGATGTTTGTCTCGGTAGGCGTGGGCGCGGAACTGAGCCATTGCTCGGCGGCGACAATGTCCTGCGGATAGGTGGCGGCGGGGAATATCAGCGACAACAGCGGATCGGGATAGAGCGCGATTGGCGCCAGCAATTGATCCATTTGATCGGGAGCCAACAGCACCGGCGCCGCGTCCAGCGCGGGCGTAACCGGCGGGGCGCCCTCGGGATATTGCACATATTGCGGATACTGCGGCGCGTCATCATCCTGCGCCATCACCAGCCCAACGGCCCCGCCCAAGGCAGCCACGACGATCAGGCTCCGCGTTCTTCGAAATGTCTTTCGCATCCTGTCCCAATTGTAGCACTGCTGTGAGGGCGGAATTCATTAGGGCATTTAGATTAACGGAACAGGCAATTTCCTGATGGGGCGACGGGCGCGGGGCCGGCTCTAACAGCTCCGGCCCCGCTTGCTGACGAAACGGGACTTGCCGCTACCGTGCGCTTGCCGTTCCGTTATTGGGCGAAACGCCGTACAGCGCCGCGACAACCTGCCGGGCCACCATGCGGTACGCATCGGTCACATCACTGGGCCAGCGATCCTGGTGCGACGCGATGTAGTTCAGATGCGTCACCAGGTCGTTGTAAATCTGTTCGCCGGTCCGGTCGGTGGGAACGTCCACGTACCATCCGGTCATGGCCTGGTGGATCAGGGACACCTTTATTGCCGGCAGATTGTCACCGGGTGGAAAACAAATCACCGCGACGGCCTTGCCCTGAGTCAAAACCTTGGTGTTGCTGCGCTGCTGGTCGGAGTTAGCGCCCGCCTGCACGGCCAGGCCCGGGGCGGGAGTCATCGGCCAGTTCATCGACGCGACCGCCGTGTCGCTCACCTCGCCCTGAGCCATCGGAAACTGCTCATTGAAGACGAGGTTTTTGTCGGAGACATCAAAATCCTGGTTGTATTTGGCGCGCCATTCACTTTGAATCTGCGCGATGATCCCATTCAATTCGCCCTGGTTGACGCCCTTGAACTCCTGGGCGCGGTCCTTATCGCGCTTGGCCAGCTCGGAAAGAAATCCGCTGAAAAAGCTGTCATAGGAATCCTTTGTGACGGCCCGGTTGGTCAAGCCCACCAGCGTGCTCTTTACGCCGCTGGCCGCGTCCTCCTCTTTCTCGGCGAATCCATCCGGCAGATGCGGAACGGTAGCGACTTGATTCTGAACCGTCTGGTTCGGCGCGCTATTGGCGTTTGGGTCAGGCGCTGGATTCGCGCCTTGTTGCCCCGCGCCTGCGCGCGGAACGAAGGCCAAAGCGCCCAGCCCCGCAGCGGCCAGAATCAGATGCCGTTTGATCGTTCGAGATGATAATTGCATCGACATAACAACATTCCTTTCTCCGGTTACTATCCGGACAAAAAATCAATCATCATCGTTGATGATAGATTCCCTCGTCACCGGCGACTCTGAGATTTCCTCCGATATTTCCGGCGAAAAATCCGATGGGGATCGGGGCGCGCCTCACCCGGCGCTGGACTGAGAGCGCGGCGTCCGGTCTCTTGCTGATGAAGTCACAGATCATCTGTCAAAACCAAACAGTTGCCCGCCCTCCGATTCCTTGCCCGTGCACCGGGAGAACGCTGTTTCACCCCTTGCGAAACTCATGACTCTTGCCGCGACAGCATGACGCCTAAGATCACTTTTTCGAGCTTTTAAGTTTGCCCTTCGCCCCGCCGTCCTGTTTGTTAACGGTAGCCCAGGCAATCTGCTCGGCTCGCTTGGTGCTGTAGCCGCGGGCCTTGCTGCTCTGTTCGATGTGTTCGGCCTGCCGCCGTTGCTTGGGGGAATAAGAGCTCTTGTCTCCGCGTGGCATGGGTTGCCTCCTGTAAATGGGTTCAAAATCTGTGCGCGATTTTCACGGGCGGCTATTGTCTCCTGCATCGGGTGATCGCTTGCCGGCGAGTCAGGGAACCCACGATGTCGGCTCGTGGGCGCGTGTGTGATACTTGGATTTATGGCGGAACGTATGCAGGCCAACATGACGCAGTCACAGCCGATGATCGTCGGCGCCGGTCCAGTGGGTCTGGCGGCCGCGGTCTTCATCGCCAAGCAAGGCGTGATTCCGCGCGTGGTCGACGCCGCGCCCGGCCGATCAGAGCAATCCCGCGCCTTGGCCGTGAATCCCCGGACTTTGGCCATCCTCGAACCCACCGGCGTTACCACCGACATGCTCCGCATCGGCAAGCCGATCCGCGGCGTGCAAATCTCATTCGGGAAAAAAGTCGCCGCGAAAATGTCCCTCGACGCGCTTCCGCCGCCATATCCGTTCATGCTGGCATTGTCGCAATCCGTAACCGCGCGGCTGCTCGAAGAAGATTTCAATCGCCGCGGCGGCCGCGTCGAGTGGAACTGTGAATTGATTCAATGCCGCAACATCGCCGGCGGCGTCGAAGCCGATTTGAAATCAGCTTCCGATGGCGCCGTGACGACCGTGCAATGCCCCTGGCTGCTGGCCGCCGACGGGGCGCGCAGCGCCGTTCGCAAATCGCTCGGCATCGAATTTCCCGGATCGAGTTTTGAAAAGCCCTGGTATCTCGCCGACGTTCCCTTGTTTACCCCGCTGGCACAGGATCATGCCCATGTCTTCTTTCTCCGCGGCGGCGGCTTTCTGTTTGCCATCCGCGTGGTCGATGATAAAGACGCGCATCGCGCCGGCGACCCGATCTGGCGGCTGATTTCGACCGCCCCGGATATGCCGGATCATTTTGAATTTGGCCGCGCCTCCGGTCCGGCCGTCTGGACCTCGGGCTTCCATATTTCCCACCGGATAAACAGGCAACTTCAGCAAGGCGCTATCTATTTCGCCGGCGACGCCGCTCATCTCCACTCGCCCATCGGCGCGCGTGGCATGAACCTGGGCATCGAAGACGCCTTTGTCTTCAGCGAGCTTTTGAAAAACGGCGGGTTGGCCCAGTACGAATCCCAGCGAATGAACGTCGACGCGCGGGTGGTGAAACGGGTTGAGCTGGTTTCCCGATTGGCGCGGGCAGAGTCGGTCGCCTCACGCATGCTGCGGGCCACGCTATTTCCTCTGATGACGCGCCTGCCCATGGCACGCAGGCGTTTCATGCGGCTCGCGTCCGGCCTGGACCATCCTCTCCCCAATTTCGCGCCTGGTGTCTCCGCAGCACCCAACCCCGGCGCGGTGCCGATTCCGCTTCACCACCCCGGCCCAGGACATACCTAACCATTACCCCCATCGGTAATTCCCGGATGCTGGCGCTAGCGGACCGTTCGTATTATGACTGTCGAACACATTTTGAAGTGGTTCGCCGATTGCCCTTACTCCCCGCGATACACCGCCGCAATTTTGCATTCCGGCGACCTCAAAAAGGGAGCAAGGGCAATTTTATGCCTGGAACTCTATCCCCAGCTCCTGCGGAATGATCGGCCGGAAGGGTTGGCGCAGGTCCGACGGATCGTAGCGGAGCGCATGCTCCATCGGCATCACGTAATACAGCGCCGTGAATCCCCAGAATTGCGTCTGTCCGAGGCCCGCGCCGGTCTCGGCGTTGTAGTATTCCCGGAGCACCGGGTTCTTGACCACCGCCATCTCAAATAATCGGCTGGACAGTTCCTTGGCCACGTCGCTCATCCCGTAATGCATGAGCCCATGAAACGTCATGTAATTGTACGGCGCCCACGTCGAGCCGCGCCAGTTGCACTCGTGATTGGAGCCCTGGTAATAATCCGGTTCGGTCTTGGCATAGCTGGCGATGGGGTAGGCGAGCCAGAATTCCTTCTCATTGAGCAGGTGCTCTTCCACCAGCCGCTTGGCGCGGTCGGGCGGCGCAACGCCGGCGAACAGCGGCATGAAGGCTGATCCCGATTTCACGGGCACGCGCTGGCCGGTCTTCTCATTGCGATCGTAGTAGAAGCCGTCCTTTTCATCCCAGAAAACATCGTTGATGGCCTTGGCTAACTTTTCGCTCTTGCGCGTGAATTCCGCCGCGTCGTCCGGCTTATCCAAAGCCGTCGCGATGACGTTCATGGCGTCAAATTCGCGCACCAGATAACTGGCCAGGTCTACGCCCTCATCCTGGAAGGACGACAACTGGCCGGCGCGGCTCCACTGATTGTCGGTGCCCGCCGCATCGGCCGAGTTCCAGACGGGCAGGCCGTTGCCGTCGGAGTCATAGGACATCCATTTATCCAGATACTTTTTCAACCGGTCATAGTAATTGCCCGCGACCCACTGGTAATCGTTGTTGTTCTGCTTGCACCCCAGGACGACCAGTTGCGCCAGGAACGGCTTGAAATGCTGCCGGTCGCGCTGCTTGATGAGGCTGCGATTGACGTACCCGTCAGGCTGCTGGCGATCGAGGAACAGTTTGAGATTGGAAAAGCAGTACGGCCAGACGCCGTAATACGAGAGATACATGTTCTCAAAATACAAATCCCAGTCGTAATATTCGTTGTACGGATAGCCGGTCAGCAGTTTTTCCGACGCCCCTTTGAAGGTGCGCAGGCCGCGGGCCTTGATGTCGGAATTGGTCTTTCGCAGGCGCGCCTGAAATTCCGCCCACTGCGCGGGGCCGACCGATTGCTGCAGCGCCAGCGTGCCCGCGGAAGGATTGGCCGCGGGCGGCGTGGTGGCGTCGGAGGCCTGCCCGAAACTGCTGCGCCCCGCGGCGGCCAGCGCGGCCAACGAGGCGCCGGCGCGAAGAAAATCACGGCGTGTGACGGACATGAAACGCTCCTCTGAGGTGAGCCGCCAAAACTACTGCGGTTTGGTTACCTGATCCTGCCAAAGCCAGCGCATGGTGTCAGGGAATATCGAGCCGCCATGCTTGCTGTCGTGCTGTCCGTCCCCCAGGACGTAGCGCACGTCGTACCCCTTGGCGAGCAGGGCCTCGTGCATCAGCTTGTTCTGCAAATACCAGTCTCGTTCAGGCGTCTCCGGGTGGCGCTGGTCGTTGATGCCGTCTTCCATGGCGACGCGGATGGGCTTTTTCTCGGCCTCCCTCACCAGCTTGGGGTAGACCTGCCCGCCCCGGATATTCGTGAAGCTCCCCACGTCGCTCAACACTTTGCTGAACTGGTCGGGGTGGTTCCAGGCCACGGTAAACGCGCAAATAGCGCCGGAACTGATCCCGCCGATGCCGCGCCCGGCGGCGTCCTTGCGGATGTTGTATTTCTTTTCCACGACGGGCAGGATTTCCGTCAAAAGAAACTGCGAGTAGGTATCGGAGACGGTATCGTATTCCACGCTGCGGTTGGCGAAATCCGGATGGCCGTTGGCGGCGATCTGCGTGCTGCCGGGATTGATGAACACGGCGATCATGACCGGGAGTTGCTTCCTGAAGATCAGATTGTCGAGCACGGTTTCGGCCCGGTACTCGGCCGTGTAGCGCGCCTCCCGGTTCACTTCATTTTCGCGCACGGCGAACTGCCGCGGGCCGTCCTGAAAGACCATCAGGCAGGCGGGGGTCTTTGCGTCGTATTCCGTGGGGACATAAACCCAGACATCGCGCTTGGTGTTGGGATAAATCTTGCTGTCGTCCCAGCGCCACTTCTCGACGGTTCCCTGCGGAACCCCCGGCTGGATCATGGAATCAGGGCCGAAAGTATACGGCCCGTGGCTCATCGGTTCGTCATCGGCGGCGCGGGCCGCAGAAGCGCCGCACAGCGTGAGACTTACCACGGCTGCCAAAGCCCATTTGCAAGGCATCCATTCGCTCCGCGAGAAATGAAACAAAAGCCGCGCTTCGTGTTTAAGTCAGCGCCCCGAGTTCGCCCGTGCTGTCGCCGAACCGCGGCGTCGAGACGCCCATCCGGTGCAGCATCGAAAGATAGAGATTGGCAATCGGCGTTTCGGCTGCCGGGGGCGTCGCCGCGCCCTGCAGCGTGTACTGCGCGGCCGCCTGCGCCTGTGTATCGCCGTCCAATGCGATGTGACGGCCGGTCCGGATGGTTCCGCCGCCGCGGCCCGCCAGGACCAGCGGCAGGTTGTCGTGGTTATGCTGATTGCCGTCGCTAATTCCGCCGCCGTAGACAATCATGCTGTTGTCCAGCAGGGTGCTGTCGCCTTCCTTGATCGACTTCATCCGGCCCAGGAAATACGCGACCTGCTCGGTATGGAACTTGTCGATGAGGGCCAGATTCGCCAACGCGGCGGGAGCGCCGCGGTGGTGCGACAGATGGTGATGGCCCTGCGGCACGCCCGCGAACGGATACGGGCGATTGCTGCCGTCGTGACCGACGACAAAAGTGGCCACGCGCGTGCTGTCGGTCTGGAAAGCCAGCACCATGATGTCAAACATCAGCCGCATGTGGCTCTCAAAGGTGTATTCTTCGTTGAAATTGGGCATCTCGCCGTTGGGAACGGTGGGGGGAGTCATGCCGTTCTTGGCGATGCGATTTTCCACTTCGCGGATGGCCGTGAAGTACTCATCGAGTTTGCGGCGATCGGTGATGCCGAGCTTGTTCTGCAAAGTCTTGGTCTGATCCCGCACCAGGTCCAGGACGCTGGTGTCGTAGGCCATGCGGCGGGCCTTTTGCTCGG